>NZ_JBFAMX010000013.1:0-64739 GCF_040659615.1 Nonomuraea sp. NPDC049784 | reverse complement strand
CCGCCTTCCGGGCTGGGCGCGCCTCCCAGACGGCGGAGCCGGGGCTCCAGGCCGTCCCACCGCCCGGCCGCCCGATCGACCGCGGCCGTCACCAGCTCCACGACCTCCGCCACCCGCAGGTACTCGGCCTGGTCCGCCACCCGCCGCCCCTCCGCGAGCAGGGCTTCGGCGCGGTCCAGCCGGCCGATGTGCAGCGCGCCCTGGGCCCAGTTGAGGCAGGCGCGGGCATGCTCGCGAGGCACGCTCCTGAGCCGGTCGTCACGCAGCAGGTCGTCGATCAGCCGCCAGCTCCCCGGATCCCCCTGCTCCAGCAGGAGGGATGCCCGCGCGATGCGTACCGCGATGTCCACGTCGCGGTCCCCGCTGCGGCAGGAGGCCTTCTCGGCCTCGTCGCAGCGCGCGGCGTGCTCGCTGACGTGCCGGTCCACCACGGTCTCCGGCGCCGCGAGCACGGCCAGCGCCCGCCCCAGCAGCGCGGGCCGGTCGTCGAGGTCGTCGACCGCACGCTCTATCTGGAGGTAGCCCGCCCGCGCCTCACCCTGCTGCCGGAGCAGGCGGCCGAGCGCGAAGCGGAGCTCGCCGCGCAGGGGGGCGGGGAGCGGCTCGGCGGCGAGGAGGCGTTCGAGTATCGGTACGGCCTCCGCGTGGGCCAGGCCGTCCACCGCCGCCCGTCCCAGCTTGACGGCTAGGTGGACGCGGTGCTCGCGCTCCAGCGAGCCGATCTCCAGTGCCTGGAGCAGGAAACGCGCCGCCGTGGCGTCGTCGCCGTGGGACAGGGCCGTGTCGGCGGCGGCTTCCGCGTTCGCCACGAACTCGGCGGTGCGGCCCGCGTGCCGGAAGTGGTGGGCGAGCCGGGCCACCGGCCTGGGACCGGCCCCGGACTCCAGGGCCTGCGCGGTCCTGAGGTGCAGCCATCGCCGTGCCGGCGCGGCCACGGACTCGTACACGATCTGCCGGGCCAGCGCATGACGGAACGAGGACTGCCCGTCCTCTTCATGCAGCAGCCCCACGGCCTGCGCCGACGCGAGCGCTCTGGCGATCTCCAGGGCACCGCGGCCGGTGACCTCCGCGAGCAGCCGGTCGTCGGGCGTCATGCCGATCACGGCGGCGGCCCCGAGGATCTCCCGCGCGGTGTCGTCGAGCGAGGACAGGCGCTGCAGCAGGACGTCACGCAGCACGGTCGGGACGGCCAGGCCGGCCAGCACGTCGGGGCGGCCGGGGATCTCGCCGGCAGGCAGGCGCTCCAGCAGCGTACGGAGCACTTCCTCCACGACGAACGGGATGCCCCCGGTCTTCTCGTAGAGCGGAGCGGCGAACGTACGGGGGAGGTCGCTCTTCAGGATGCTCCGCGCCAGCTCCTCCACCTCGGCCAGGCTCAACGGGGTGAGGCTGACCACCCGAGCGGGACCCGACAGCGCGCGGGCGAACGCCTCGCGAACCGGCAGCGGTCCCGACTCGGTGCGGACCGTGAGGATCACCGAGACGTTCCGCGGCTGGTGGGCGGCGAGGAAGGCGAGGAAGTCGTGCGTGCCGCCGTCGGCCCAGTGCACATCCTCCAGTACGAGCACCAGCGGGCTCAGCTGGTCGAGCAGGGCCACGGCCGCCCGGAACACCCGGTGCCGCTCCGCACGCTGGTCGGGTAACGCGGGCAGCGGCGGCGGCAGGTGCTCGGCGAGCTCGGGAAGCAGCGGCGCGAGCGCTCCCACGATCGGGCTGAACGGCCGGGCGGCGACGAGGTCGCCGACCAGGCGGAATGCGTCGATCAGGGGAGACAGCGGCAGGGGCTCCTGGAGCTGCTCGCACTGCCCCACGAGCCTGCGGACGCCGGCCGTCTCCGGGGCCGCGAGCAACTCCCCGACCAGGCGGCTCTTGCCGATGCCCGCCTCCCCTTCGATGACGGCGAGGGAGGGCGGGGCGGCGATGACGGCACGGAGGAGCGCCAGCTCGGAACGGCGTCCGATGAGCACATCGGAGAGGGCGCCCGAGGGGGCCACGCGGGGCATGCGACCACCCCCTACCTGCCCTGATGGCGAAATATCAGCGGAAAGCCAGGTTACCGGATCTACGTAACGCCCAAATTTCCGTATTCGGTACGGATGCCGCTTCAGTCCGCCCCTCGTTAGCCTCGGCGATCATCCGCGTGATCAGCGGCGATGCATTGAGGGGCAACAATGGACCTGTCCGAACCTACGCGTGGACGCCGCTTACTCGTAGCGGCGATCGCGCTGATCGCGGTGGCCTGGCCGGGCGCGGCCGAGGCGGAAGCCGCACCCGAAGAACAGAAGACGTACATCGTGCAGATGGCGGCGGACCCCGTCGCGACGTACGAGGGTGACGTGGCCGGGCTGGCCACCACCAAGCCCCAGCAGGGCAAGAAGATCGACCCCGGCTCCGCCGACGTCAAGAAATACGCGGACCACCTGCGCGGCCGGCACGACGCCGCGCTCAAGAAGGCCGGCGGCGGCAAGAAGCTCTACGACTACGTGTACTCGTACGGTGGTTTCGCGGCCAAGCTGACCGAGTCGCAGGCCAGGGAGCTGCGGGCCATGCCCGACGTCGTGGCCGTGACCGAAGACAAGAAGGTGACGGCGCAGACGTCCTCGACGCCCTCGTTCCTGGGCCTCGACGCGCAAGGCGGCCTCTGGGACCAACTCGGCGGCCCCACCGGAGCCAAGGGGAACAAGGGCGCGGGCGACGGTCTGGTCATCGGCGTGATCGACAGCGGCATCTGGCCGACCAGCAAGAGTTTCGCCAGCCCCGACGCCGACGGGAAGCCGTACGACCCGGTTCGCGGTTTCAACGGCACGTGCGTGTCCGGGAGCCCGGACGGCTCCTGGGACGGCGGCATGTGCAACGGCAAGCTGGCCGCGGCGCGGTACTTCAACGACGGCTGGGGCGGTGACGAGGGGGTCAAGAAGGAACTGCCGTGGGAGTACCTGTCGCCGCGCGACTACAACGGGCACGGCACGCACACCTCCTCGACGGCGGCCGGTAACTACGGCGTCCCCACGACGGGGCCGGCCGCGGCGTTCGGCTCGATCAGCGGCATCGCGCCGCGGGCGCGGGTCTCCACGTACAAGGCGCTCTGGTCGACCCAGGACGGGTCCACGGCCAACGGCTACTACTCGGACCTGGTCGCCGCCATCGACCAGGCGGTCGCGGACGGCGTGGACGTCATCAACTACTCGGTCTCGGGCACGAGCACGGACTTCCTCGACCCGGCGGAGGCGGCATTCCTGTCGGCGGCGGAGGCGGGCATCTTCGTCTCGGCCTCCGCGGGGAACAGCGGTCCCACCGCCTCCACGGTGGCGCACCCGTCCCCCTGGGTGACGACGGTCGCGGCGGGCACGCACAACCGCAGCACGCAGGGATCGGTGACGCTCGGCAACGGCACCAAGATCAGCGGCGCCTCGCTGTCCACGAAGGCAGGCCCCGCGCCCCTCGTCGACTCCACCGCGGCAGGACTGGCCGGCGTGGATGCGACGCGGCTGGCCCAGTGCTACGCCGCCAGGGACAACGGCGGCAAGCCAGTGCTCGACCCGGCCAAGGTGAAGGGCAAGATCGTCATCTGTGACCGCGGGATCACACCGCGCGTCAACAAGAGCATCGCCGTCGCCGAGGCGGGCGGCATCGGCATGATCCTGGCCAATGTCGACGAGAACTCCCTCAACTCCGACCTGCACTCCGTTCCCACGGTGCACATTGCCGTCAAGGACAGGCAGACGATCAAGGACTACGCCGCCACCGACGGCGCGACGGCAACCATCGACCAGGCGACGATCAGCAACGACGCCCCGGCCCCGTACGTGGCCGAGTTCTCCTCGCGCGGGCCGCTGGCGGCCGGTGGGGGAGACGTGCTGAAGCCCGACCTGATCGCTCCCGGTCAGGACATCCTGGCGGCGTTCGCGCCCCCGGCGGCCAACGGCCTGGAGTTCAACTTCTCCAGCGGCACCTCGATGTCGGCGCCCCACGTCGCAGGGCTCGCCGCGCTGCTGAAGGACCTGCACCCGTCATGGTCGCCGATGGCCATCAAGTCGGCGCTGATGACGAGCGGCACCGACGTACTCGACGGGCCCGGCACCGACCCGTCGGTGATCTTCGCCCAGGGCGCCGGCCACGTCGCCCCGAACAGCGCCGCCGATCCCGGGCTGGTCTACGACAGCGGGATCGAGGACTGGGTGGCGTTCCTCTGCGGGACGACCAAGGGCGTCGACAAGGAGATCTGCGACAAGCTGGCCGGGAAGGGGTACTCGTTCGACGCGAGCGACATGAACACCCCCTCGATCTCGATCGGCAGGCTGCCCGGCACCCAGACGGTGACCCGCGAGGTGACCAACGTCGGTCGCTCGACCACCACGTACACCGCCTCCACCGCCGGACTGGACGGCATCACGGTCGAGGTCAGCCCGAAAAAGCTCACGCTGCGGGCTGGGGAGACGAAGTCGTTCAAGGTCACGTTCACGCGGACCACGGCCCCGATGAACACCTATCAGGGCGGGCAGCTCACCTGGAAGGACAAGCAGCACACCGTACGCGTCCCCATCATCGTGCGGCCGGTGCAGGAGACCTGGTCGGCCAATCACGGGGTCGCGGGCGGGGATGACTCCGCCGAGCAGATCGCGCTCGACCCGAAGGGCAAGCGCGTGTACGTGTCGGGCGCCAGCTACGGATCGTCGCCCGGCGTGCTCAGCCCGAGCATCGTCACCGTCGCCCACGACGCCGTCACCGGCGTGGAGCTGTGGAGCAAGAGCTACGTGGGCCCCGCGGGCAACTACGACGAGCCGGAGGCGATCGAGGTGAGCCCCGACGGGAGCAAGCTGTTCGTCGTCGGCACCAGCGCAGGGAACGAGACCGGCACCGACGCCGTCACCATCGCCTACGACACGGCCACGGGCGAGGAGGTCTGGACCGCGCGGCACACGGGTCCGGGCAGCGCCTTCGACTCCGGCAACGCGCTCACGGTCAGCCCGGACGGGAAGAGCGTCTACGTCACCGGCATGTCCACGCTGGGCCCGGACGGTAAGGACGACTACTACACGATCGCGTACGACGCCGGCACCGGCGAGCGCACGTGGCTCACGCACTTTGCAGGGCCGGGAGGAGGGACCGACAGCGCGACGGCGATCTCGGTCGCCCCTGACGGCTCCAAGCTCTTCGTCACCGGCCAGAGTTCCGGCGAACGGGGCACGGGCCTGTGCAACTGGGGCACCGTGGCCTACAACGCCGGCACGGGTGAGCAGCTCTGGAGTGCCCAGCACGACGGCCCGGCGCACGGCATGGACTTGCCCTCCGCCATGGCGGTCGCCGCGGACGGCAAGTCGCTCTTCGTCACCGGTTCCGACGTCGATGCCGCTACGCAGACCGACATCACCACGATCGCCTACGACACGACCACAGGAAAGCAGACGTGGGTGGACCGCTACGACGGTCCGGCGCACGGCAGCGACAACACGCACGACATCGTGGTCGCGGCCAGCGGCAAGGTGTACGTGACCGGCAACACCGACGGCGTGGACACGAGGACGGACTACACCACCATCGCTTACGACCCTGCCACGGGCGCGCGGTCGTGGGTGCAGACCTACAGCGGGCAGGCGAAGTCCGACGACATCGCCTGGGACCTCGCCCTCACCCCGGACGGGAACAGGGTGGTCGTCTCCGGTCAGAGCGTGGACGACCCGAACAGAGGCGACGACTACGTGACGATCGCCTATGACGCCGCCAATGGTGCTCAGACCTGGCTCGGCCGTTACGACGGCGAGGTGGCCTCCAGGGACAGCGCCCACGCGCTCGCCGTGGACGCGACTGCCGACGCCGGTGTCCGGATCTTCGTCACCGGAACGAGCGCGACGGGCGGGCTCCCACCCGACATGCTGGAGCTGGACTTCGTGACGGCGGCGTACTTCGCGCCCTGGAAGAAGCCCTGATCCCCTGACACACCGGGCCCCCACCGCAGTGCGGTGGGGGCCCGCCGCGTCTCCAAGGGCCGGCTCGTCATCCATCCCCCAACGTCGGGCAAACGTTTCGAAAACGACTACAGCGGGTAAGGCCGACGTAGATTTCTGAGCTGCCTGATACTCAGGAGCCCCAGATGTCCCGTATCACGTTGACGCCTGCCGCCCGTGAAGCGCTGCGCGACGAAGAAGTGGTGTTCTTCGACTGGCACGTGACCGGCCTCTGCTGCGCGGACGCGGGAGAGTTCTCCGTCAGGCCGCTGCGTCGCTCCCGTCTTCCCCGGCAGGCCCGCAGCCTCGGGACCGATCTGGTATACGCCCATCCCACCGCCTGGGTGCATCTCGCCGAGCTTCCCGTGACGATCGACTGCCGTCCGCTCTGGCGCTGGCGGCACTTCACCACCGATCTGCCGCCGGACGCCGGGCTGCGTTGCTGCCTGGGCCGCCCCATCCCTGGGAGGTAACGGGTGAAGCTGCGTTCCATCATCATCTGGACGGCGGTCGCCCTCGTCGGGGCCGCGGGATGGGCGGTGCTCGCCCTGTCCAGAGGAGAGAACGTCAACGCGGTCTGGCTGCTGGCCGCCGCACTCGGTTCGTACGCCATCGCCTACCGTTTCTACGCCCGTTTCATCGTCCGCAAGGTGCTGGGCGCGGACGACCGCAGGGCCACCCCGGCCGAGCGGCTCGACAACGGCATCGACTACCAGCCGACCGACCGGCGCATCCTGTTCGGTCACCACTTCGCCGCCATCGCCGGGGCGGGTCCGCTGGTGGGGCCCGTGCTGGCGGCTCAGATGGGCTACCTTCCCGGCACCATCTGGATCGTCGCCGGCGTGATCTTCGCCGGGGCCGTGCAGGACATGGTGATCCTGTTCTTCTCCATGCGGCGCAACGGCAGGAGCCTCGGCCAGATGGCCCGTGAGGAGATCGGGCCGATCGGCGGGGCCGCGGCGCTCATCGCGGTCTTCGCCATCATGATCATCCTGCTGGCCGTGCTGGCGCTCGTCGTGGTCAACGCCCTGGCCAAGTCGCCGTGGGGCGTCTTCTCCATCGCCATGACCATCCCGATCGCCCTGTTCATGGGCTTCTACCTGCGGGTGATCCGCCCGGGGAAGGTCGTCGAGACCACCGTGATCGGGGTCGCGCTCCTGCTGCTGTCGATCGTGGCCGGCGGCTGGGTGCAGGAGTCGAGCTGGGCGCCGTTCTTCACGCTGAGCCCGTCCGCGCTGGCGCTCTGGCTCATCGCGTACGGGTTCGTCGCCGCGGTGCTGCCCGTGTGGATGCTGCTCGCGCCGCGCGACTATCTGTCGACGTTCATGAAGATCGGCACCATCGTGCTGATCGCGATCGGCATCGCCGTCACGATGCCCGCGCTGAAGACCCCGGCGTTCACGGACTTCGCGTTCAACGGCAAGGGGCCGGTGTTCGCGGGGTCGCTGTTCCCGTTCGTGTTCATCATCATCGCCTGCGGGGCGCTGTCGGGCTTCCACGCGCTGATCTCGTCCGGCACGACCCCCAAGATGATCCAGAAGGAGACCCAGGTCCGGATGATCGGGTACGGCTCCATGCTCATGGAGTCGTTCGTGGCCGTCATGGCCATCACCGCGGCCTGCGTCCTGACTCCCGGGCTCTACTTAGCGATGAACTCCCCGGCCGCGGTCGTCGGGGCCACCGTGCAGAGCGCCTCGCAGGCGGTCGCGAACATGGGCTTCGTGATCACGCCGGAGCAGCTCCAGGCCGCGGCGGCGGCCGTACAGGAGCAGACCCTGATCGCCCGCACCGGCGGCGCGCCCACGCTGGCGGTGGGCATCTCGCAGATCTTCTCCGGGTTCATCGGGGGAGCGGGGTTACAGGCGTTCTGGTACCACTTCGCGATCATGTTCGAGGCGCTGTTCATCCTCACCACGGTCGACGCGGGGACGCGGGTGGGGCGGTTCATGCTGCAGGACACGCTGGGCAACCTGTGGAAGCCGATCGCCAAGGTGAGCTGGTGGCCGGGGCTGGTGGCGGCCAGCGCCGTCGTGGTGGCGGCCTGGGGCTACTTCCTCTACGTGGGCGTCAACGACCCCCTGGGCGGCATCAACCAGCTCTTCCCGCTCTTCGGCATCGCCAACCAGCTGCTCGCCGCGGTGGCGCTCACCGTGGCCACGACGCTGCTGATCAAGAGCGGGCGGCTGAAGTGGGCCTGGGTGACGGGGGTGCCGCTGGCCTGGGACGCCGCCGTCACGCTGACGGCCAGCTACCAGAAGGTGTTCTCCCCCGACCCCACGCTCGGCTTCTTCGCCCAGCGTGACCGCTATCAGGCGGCGCTGGACCAGGGGAAGCTGCTCGCGCCGGCCAAGACCCAGAGCGCGATGGAGCAGATCGTGGTCAACTCCACCGTGGACGGCATCCTGGCGGCGCTGTTCGCGGCCCTGATCATCATCGTGATCCTCGACGCCCTGCGGGTGTGGGTGACCGCGATCAGGACGCGGGAGCCGCTGCCGACCACGGAGGCGCCGTTCGAGGAGTCGAAGATCCTCGCCCCCGCCGGGCTCATCGCGACCCGGGAGGAGCGGGAGGCGATGGCCAAGGCGCCCTCCTAGAAGTCGGTGATGACGCGGCTCAATGTGGCGTTCAGCTCGGCGAGACCGTCCTCGCCGAGCAGGGCCGCCAGGCGGCGCTCGACGCCGTCGATCGCGTCGTAGCCTGCCTTCAGCGCCTCGTCGCCGCGCTCGGTGAACACGATGAGCTTGGCCCGGCGGTCGGCCGGGTCGGGCACCCGGCGTAGGTGGCCCATCTCCTCCAGGTCGTCGACCAGCGCCCCCATTGCCTGCGGGGTCATCTGGGCCTTCTCCGCGAGCCTGCTCAGCCGGATGCCGTCGTGCTCCATGTGAAAGAACACCGCGGAGTGCGCGGGCCGGACGCGGGCGTCGTACGCCCGGCCCGCCTCGAGCACGACGTCCTGGAGTCGCAGGTACGCCTCGTAAAGCAGCGCGACGACATGCGGTGGGTGCGTGGCGGCCAATGCCCCTTCTCCAATTGCTAAGGAAGCCTTATATTAATGACACCTTAGCAAATTGGGGCGTGCGATGAATCAGGAAGAGATCTGGGCTGCCCTCGAGATCGAGCGGCGGAGCCTGGCCGACCTGCTCGGCTCGTTGCCGGTGGCCGACTGGGAGCGGCCTTCGCTCTGTGAGGGCTGGCGGGTCCGCGACGTGGCCGCCCACCTCGCGCTCGCCACCAGGGCGAGCGTCCCGCGGGCGATGGTGGAGTTCGTCCGGGCAGGAGGGAACTTCGACCGCTTCATTCGGGACACGGCGATACGGCACGCCTGGCTGCCGATAGGCGAGATCGTCGGGCAGATACGCGAGTCGGCCACCTCGCACCGCAGGGCGCCGACGACCAAACCGCTGGACCCGCTGTTCGACGTGCTCGTCCACGCCCAGGACATCACCGTGCCACTGGGCCTCGACCGGGCCATGCCGCTCGACGTCGCCCGCGCCTGCGCCACCCACATCTGGGAGCGCGGCTTCCCCTTCTATCCGCAGCGGCGCCTGCACGGGCTCCGGCTCGTGGCAACGGACGTGGACTGGGCGGTCGGCGAAGGGGATGTGGTGGAGGGCCCCGTACGGGCCCTGCTCCTGCTGCTGAGCGGACGGCCGGCCGCGGTGCCCAGCCTGAGAGGGGTGGGCGCGGAGCGCCTATAGGCGGAGCTCGGGCGGGAATCCGGTCCATCTGAGCTCGGGCGGCAGGTGTGCCATGTCGTTGTAGAAGAGCACCGAGGACGGGCGATCCTGCGCGTACCTGATGACAGTCAGGGCGGCGTTGCAGTGGTTGAGGCCGAGCCAGCGCCAGTCCGGGGCGTCCAGCGTGGCGCGGACGAGCCAGCCGATCAGGAAGTTGTGCGTGACGACCAGCTCGTGGCGGGTGCCTTCCACCGGGCCGGTGAACAGCTCTTCGGCCTCGCGGGCGAGCCGCGCGCCGCCGTCCTCCGGGAACTGGCCGACGAAGCCGAGGAGCCGGTCCGCGTGCTGTGGCGGCAGCTCCTCCCTTTTCGGTACGTACGGGACGAAGTCTCCGGCGGCCTCGGAGACCCGCACAGGGACGTCCGGGAGCTGCTCGGCGATCAGGCGGGCGGTCTGGGCGGCCCTGGGGAGCGGGCCGTGGTGGATGGCGGCGAAGGGGACGCCCTTCAGACGTTCGCCGAGCAGCGTGGCCTGGCGGCGGCCGTTCTCCGTCAGACCGCTCTCGTCCGGCGTGGCCTCGCCATGGCGGGTGAGGTAGAGGTAGCGGGTCATCGGGCTCCTTTGTTGACCTCGGATGCACGTCATGGGCATGGTAGGGCGTGGCCAGCGACGAGACGCGCGACGGGATTGCGCTCACCAACCTCGACCAGCCGCTCTTCGACGGGGCGGGGGCGACCAAGCGTGACTTGGTCGACTACCTCGACGCCGTGAGCGACCGCATCGTCCCGGTCCTGCGCGACCGGGCGCTCTCAGTCATCCGAGTGCGTCCCGGGCAGGAGCCGTTCATGCAGAAGAACCTGCCCAAGTACGCCCCCGACTGGGTGAAGTCGGTCTCCGTGTGGGCCGAGGCGTCGCGCAGGCAGGTGACGTACGCGCTCTGCAACGACAGGAAGACGTTGCTCTGGTTCGCCAACCAGCGGGCGGTGGAGTACCACCCGGGTCTGTTCGTGGGCTCCCATCCCACGCACATGGTGCTCGACCTCGACCCGCCCGACGGTAGCGACGCCTTCGAGCTGGCCGTGCGCGGGGCCTTCCTGGTACGCCAGGCGCTGGAGGACGCCGGCCTGGCGGGCGCGGTGAAGACCAGCGGGGCCAAGGGCGTGCACGTGTTCGTGCCCGTGGTGGAGGGGACAGGCGTGGAGGACCTGGCGGCGGCCACCCGCGCGGTGGGCGCCCGCGCGGAGCGGATCGATCCGGCGCTGGCGACCACGGCGTTCATCCGCGAGGACCGCGCGGGCAAGGTGTTCATCGACTCGACCAGGGCGGGCGGGGCCACGGTGGCGGCCGCGTACAGCCCGCGCATACGCCCCGGCGCGCCCGTGTCCTTCCCCGTGGACTGGGAGTCGCTCGACCAGGTAGCGCCCGCCGACTTCACCATTCACACCGCGGCGGAGCTGCTCAAGGACGCCGACCCGTGGGCCGATCTCATGCCCGAGCCGCAACGGCTGCCCGCCGACCTGGTCGAGGAGGGTCACACGATCCCGATCGCCCGCGTACAGGCGATGCACGAGGGCAAACGCCGCGCCCGCGCCCGTCGCGGCGAGTGACCGTACCCCGCCTGCGTGGGCGGCGACTCGCCAGATATGTCCGGATTTTGACGCACGTATGGGCCTTCTCAGTGATTCCTGGGCGGGTTACGTTCGCGTGGCGGCTCGGGGGACTTGCCGCATTCCCATCCAGCAGGGGGATCTTTATGCGCCGAATCGCCATCGCAATGATCACCGCGCTCGCCTTGCCACTCGCCATGGCCGCACCGGCCAACGCCGTCGGCCTGGACGACGTCTTCGCCAAGCTGCTCGTCAAACAGGTCAAGGGCGCGAACGTCAAGAAGCACCTCGAGGCCCTGCAGGCGATCGCCACCGCCAACGGCGGCACCCGCGCCGCAGGCACCTCCGGCTACAACGCCTCCCGCGACTACGTGGCGGGCAAGCTGCGTAAGGCCGGATACAAGGTCACGCTCCAGCCGATCGACTACGTCGAGAGCTGGACCGAGAACTCCCCGCCCACGCTCGCCCTGACCGCGCCCGGCTCGAAGTCGTACGTGCCGAACGAGGACTTCTACTCCTTCCAGCCCTCCCCGGCCGGTGACGTGACCGCGCAGGTCCAGGGCGTGGACCTGACGCTGCCGCCGTCCCCGGCGCCCACCTCGACCAGTGGCTGTGAGGAGTCCGACTTCGCGGGCTTCGTTCCCGGCCGGATCGCGCTCATCCAGCGCGGCACCTGCGCCTTCGCCCAGAAGATCCGCAACGCGGGGCGCGCGGGCGCGTCCGGGATCATCGTGTTCAACGAGGGCCAGGCGGGGCGGACGGAGGCGTTCCCGCTGGACATCGGTGAGTGGCGGGCCGGGGTCCCGATGGTGTTCGCCGACTTCGCCGTCGGCAATGAGCTGGCGGCCACGGCCGGCGCGACCGTCCGGCTCAAGGTCGACTCCAAGCTCGTGCTCGGCACCAATGACAACGTGATCGCGGAGTCCCGCTTCGGTGACCCGCGCAACGTCGTGATGACCGGCGCCCACCTCGACAGCGTCACCGCCGGCCCCGGCATCAACGACGACGGGTCGGGCAGCGCGTCGATCCTGGAGGTCGCCGAGGAGATGGCGCACCTCCCGGTGAAGAACAAGGTCCGCTTCGCCTTCTGGGCCGCCGAGGAGATCGGCCTGCTCGGGTCCGACCAGTACGTCGAGTCCCTGTCGGAGGCGGAGCGCGACCGGATCAGGGTGTACCTGAACTTCGACATGGTGGCCTCGCCGAACTACGCGTACAAGCTTTATGACGGGGACAACTCCGACAACGTCGGCTCCCCGGCAGGGCCGCCCGGATCCGCCGAGATCGAGAAGCAACTCGAGGCCTTCTACGGCTCGCGCCGGCTGCCCACCGTCGGCACCGACTTCGACGGGCGCTCCGACTACGGCCCGTTCATCGCGGTGGGGATCCCGTCGGGTGGGATCTTCACGGGCGCCGAGGGGATCAAGACGGCCGAGGAGGCGGCGCTGTTCGGCGGCACGGCGGGGGTCGCGTACGACGTCTGCTACCACGAGGCGTGCGACACGATCGCCAACATCAACGACACGGCGCTGGACGTGGACGCCGACGCGATCGCGGACTCGATCGCCCGGTACGCCTTCAACCTCCGATCCATTCCATCGAGAACGGCTCCCATGGCGGCGACGCTGACCGCGAAGTCCCCCGGCTGACACGGCCTGGACCTCATATAGCTACGGCGATCCGCCACCCCGACGAGCCCTGCAGATCGCTCGTGCGGAATGCACATCGTACGAGCCCCGCCTGGACATCGACTTCACCCGGCTGCACGACGGTCCGGCCGAGGCGGCCTAACCCGTCCGGCGCCAGGCCGCATACAGCCCTGGTTGATGCCACGGCGTCCACGATCATCTCCACAAGTGCGGTGCCGGGGTGCGGCAGGTGGAGGCGATCGGCGACAGAGCGAGGTTCGGGCGTTCAGCCGAGGTCGGCGGGGTTGATGGCGCCCGCGACGGCTCGGTACCCGGCGTCGTTGAGGTGGAGGTGGTCGCCTGAGTCGTAGGCGGGGTTGAGCCGGTCGGCGTCGGCGGGTGAGGCGGTGACGCGGTCGAGATCCACCACGGCGTCGTACGGGCCGGAGGTGCGGATCCAGGCGTTGATGGCTTCGCGCTTGGCCTCGCTGCGGGCGGTGTAGTAGGCCGATCCCTTGACCGGCATCAAAGTCGCGCCGATCACGGACAGGCCCTTGGCGTGGGCCATCTGGATGAGTTCGCGCAGTCCAGCGATGACCTGGCCGGCGGAGACGTCGGGGTAGGGAGCGAAGATCGGGGAGGGAGATGCCGCCGCCAGTTCGCCGATGCCGATGTCGTTGATGCCGGCCAGGATGATGACGGTGCGCACGCCCGGTTGGCCCAGGACGTCGCGGCGGAAGCGGGCGGCGGCCTTGTCGCCGAACCAGGCGGAGTCGACGGTGACGCGGTTGCCGGCGATGCCTTGGTTCAGCACGGCGCGGGGCGTGCCGGCGGCGGCCAGGCGTTCGGCGAGTTCGTCGGGGTAGCGGTTGTTGGCGTCGGTGCTGCTGCCGGCTCCCTCGGTGAGGGAGTCACCGAATGTGACCACGCCGCCGCGGCGCGCCGTGGGGGTCACATCCACGCCGGCGAGGTAGTACCAGGATTGTGAGGTGTCGGTGAAGGCGGCAGGACCGACGTCGGCCGCGTGATCGCCCGCGGCCCGGTAGGTGGTGGCGAGGGCTTGGGCGTGGTAGGTGGCCGGGCCGGTCGGCCGGTTCACGAAGAACGTGATGGTGACCGAGTCCAGGGCGGCCAGGTGCAGCGGCACCGGGTCGGTGGCGAGGTCGGCCCCGGCCGGGACGGTGAAGGTTCGCTTTCCGTGGACGGTCAGGTGGCGCAGCGATCCCGGTTCGATGGCGGCCCCGCGGGCGGTGCGAGCGAGGGTGGCGCGCTCGATGGTGAGCGGGGTGGTGCCGTAGAGGTTTGACAGGCGGATCCGGGCCGTCTTGCCGCCAGCGCTGATCCGGACGATCTGGCGCATAGTCTGGCGGGTGAAGCCCTGCTGTGACCAGTTGGGGGCGAAGCTGGTGCTGGGGCGCTGTGGCGCGGCGGTCCAGGTCGTGCTCCAGCCGGGTCCGGTGGCGGCTGAGGGTTGCCGGGTGGTGTCCGGAAATGCGGCAGCGGTGCCGGCCAGCAGGGCACAGGCGGTGATGGCCATGACAGTCAGCAGCCGTCGGGTGGCGGATGACATGGTTCTCCCTGGCGATTGGTCAGCCGTTGGCTGCGTCGAAGAAGGCGTAGAGGTGGCGGATGCGCCCGTCGGCGAAGACAGCGACGTCGGAGCCGGTTGCGGCGGGGATGCCGGCCTCGGGGTCGCCGAACCGCCAGAAGAAGCGGGCCTGGTGGTGGTGCACGTCGACCGGGGCGATCAAGCCGAAGCGGAAACCGGGCGGAATGCGCTGCTGCAGGACGGCGAACGCCTCATCCAGCGCCTCGTGTCCTTCAACGGCGATCTCCGGGTCGGTGTAGGTGCAGTCGGGGGTGAGGATCTCCTCGATGGTGGCGCGCCGCCGGGCGGCGTCGGTGTCGTTGATGGCGTCGATGAACCGGTGGATGAGATCGGCGTAGTTCACTGGGTTTCTCCTCGTCAGTGCTGAACGGTGACGACGATCTTGCCGACCTGGGTGTCGGACTCCATGTAGCGGTGGGCCTCGGCGATTTCGGACAGGTCGAAGGCGCGGTCGATCACCGGGGCGAGCGCTCCGGCGCGCAGGCCGTCGGTGATGAAGTCCTCGGCCCGCCGGACCCGCTCCTCATCGGCGAACAGGTGGAAGACGGCGTAGCCGTAGACGTTGATCGGCCACCACATCGGCAGCGGGGTGGGCCGCCCGTCCAGTGAGCCGAAGACGATCAGCATGCCGTCCGGGGCCACGGCCCGCGCCAGCTCGGGCAGGCCAGGACCGGCGACGCCGTCGAAGACCAACCGCGCGCCGCGGTCGCCGGTGAGGGCGTGCACCTGCTTGACCACGTCGCCGTCGTCGGCGGCGATCACCTGCGCGGCGCCCGCGGCCAGCAGCCGATCGGCCTTGGCGCCGGTCCTGGTCACCGCGATGGGGATGGCGCCCAGGTGAGCGGCGATCTGGACGGCGGCCAGGCCGACGCTGCTGGAGGCGGCCGTGATGACCACGGCATCGCCGGGCCCCAGCTGCCCGACTTCGACCAGCGCGCCGTAGGAGGTGAACGCGGGCACCCACAGGGCCGCGCCGGTCACCGCGTCCATGCCCTCCGGGCGGTGGATCAGCCGCTCGGCCGCCACGATGGCCCGGTCGGCGTAGATGCCATGGATGGACATCCCGTCGTCGTTCGGCTTGGCCACGATGCTGACCGCGTCCCCTGCGGCGTAGCCGGTCACGCCGGGTCCGGTGGCCTCCACGACGCCGGCGGCCTCGGTGCCCAGGCGCGAGCCGGGCAGCACCGCGTCGTAGTAGTACCGGCCGGTGCGCAGGAACACCTCGCCCCGGTTGATGCCGAACGCGTCGATGCGCACCCGCACCTCGCCGGGGCCGGGTTCACCGATCTCCACGTCCGCGAGGTAGAGCACCTCGGGACCGCCGAGCTTGTCGAACAGGACTGTCCTGGCTTTCATCATGAACCATTCCCTCTGCAGTACGGGTGTGCGCCGCTCGAAATCAGAGCGGCGTTCAAACTTTGTGCGCCGTACTCTAACGTAGCGGTGTAAGCTGTCAAGCGTGCAAGAGCAGACAGTGGGCCGGCGGGCACGGTTGCGGGCGCAGACCACCGCGGAGATCAAGGCCATCGCGCTCAAGCACCTCAGCGAGGGTGGCCCCGACGCGGTCTCACTGCGGGCGATCGGCCGCGAGATGGGCATGAGTGGCAGCGCCATCTACAGCTACTTCGAGACCCGGGACTCGTTGATCACCACGCTGATCAACGACATCTACACCTCGCTGCTGGACCAGGTGGAGACCGCACGCGACGCCATCGCCCCCGACGCCATCGCCGGCCGCATCCTGGCCTGGGGGCAGGCCGTGCGCGCCTGGTCGCTGGCCAACCCCGAAGGCTTCCGGCTGATCTACGGCGATCCGGTCGCCGGCTACCAGGCGCCGGCCGGGGGCCCGGCCCCCGAGGCCGCCAAACGCGCCTGCCTGGGACTCACCGAACTGGCCGCCGCCGCCTGGCCGTACGCGAAAGCCACCCAGACCTCCACCGGCCACCAGTGGTCGGACTTCTCACCCGGCCTGGTCGACACCGTCCGCGAGCATTTCCCCGACCTGCCCCCTGCCGTCGTCGCCCTGGCTCTGCGCATGTGGGGACGCATGCACGGTCTGATCTCCCTGGAGGTCTACGGCCATCTCGGCACGCAGACCGGCGATCCCGCCAAGCTCTATCACGCCGAACTGCTCGACCTGCTCAGATCCCTGGGGCTCGACGTGGAGCATGCACGCCACCTGGGGACGCCGCGATCCTCGGCCTGAGCTCTCTGGACGATGTGCCACAGGAGGAGATGACGCCCGCTACAGATCACGCTCTATTATCTGTGGCATCGCTGATCGCGACCTGCGGTAACGGATGCGAGCCGCTGCGTGAAGCGGCCCTGTCATCTGTGGCAAGGAGGACGCGGTGCCTGTCGTCCGCTCGCGGCGGGCCGACGTCGAAATCGGCGAGGCCCTGGAGGAACTGTGGGGTGGGGCGGCGGTCAACACCTGGAACGCCCGCCGCGCCGCGATCTTGTCCTGGCTGGCCTGGTGCCGCGAGCGCGGCCACACCACCCCGCCGTGCCCGCCTGGGTCAAACGACTGGCGGCACCCGACAGCCAGACCCCTGCCCGCTCCAAGACCGCGATCGACCGGCTGATCGCCCGCCGCGATGTCGGCGTCCGGGAGGAGACTCTCTACCGGCTCCTGTTCGAGACCGCTGCCCGGGCCGAGGAAATCCTCGCCCTTAACATCGAGGACCTGGACCTGACCGCCCGCCAGGCGCGGGTCAATCCGCAGGTGAGCGGCATGGCGGCGCCTCGAGGGTGGAAGATCCCGAGATGGTGCTCATAGGAACGTAACCCGCCAAAACGGGTTCGCCTAGGCCTGCGAATGGAGGCTCAGGACGGGCCGCAGTGCCGCCAGGACAGCCTCGGGCTGGTCGGCGAAGAAACGGATCGAGGTGGCCTCGGCACGGCCGCCGAACGGGCGCACGAAGGAGATCGGCTCGGTCAGCTCGATCGTCACGTTCGTCTGCGAGGAGACCGCCACGCCTAGCCGCCCGTCCTTGATCGAGACCATGCTGCTCTCGTTGTAGTTGCGGGTTGTCCGTACGGCGGCGATCCGATCGACGGGTACGCGCAGGTCCAAGTACACGCCGTACCGGATGCGCAGCTCGCTCGAGGTGATGACGTGGGGCCTGGTGACGCAGGCGGCGGCCAGCATGACCCCGAACAGCAGCCCGTACACGTCGGCGAAGAGCGCCCCGAAGCGCACCCACGCCGGCACGCCGAGCGCGACCAGCAGCAGATCCACCACCACGGTCTCGACCGCCATCGCGAACAACATCAGCGACAGCATGAACGTCTGCGCCTTCGTGTAGGTCGCGACGACGGCCCCCTCCGGCACGCCATGACGGTGCCGCACCATCCACTGCCCGACGGCAGCCAGGCCTTTCAACTCGAATCCCAGGATCCGCAGTACGGCTCTGACCATCGGGGTCCTCTCTCTCGGCGCGATGACCCCGATTAGAAACGTTGACGTCGCGTCAAGGTCAACCCGGCCTTGGAAGCGGACGTAGCGGGGGCAGCGTAATGCCCCCGCTACGGCGGCTACTTCACGAGGTAGGCGTCGGAGAGGATCTGCTGGACGGAGTTTCCGTCCTTGTCCTTCGCCTCGACCTTGATCGAGATGCTGCCCGGGCCCTTGGGGTTGAGCAAGAGCACCTTGTCGCCGGGCAGCACCGTGGCACGGGCCCAGTGCGCGCCCTTGTCGTCGGAGATCCAGACTCCCCGCAGCGACGGCGACCTGCCGCCCTCGGGCTTGACGGTGAAGGTGAACGGCCTGCCCCCCTGGACTGTGTCGTTCTCCGGCAGCCTGAGCCCGTACTTGAGGCGGATCAGTGGCACCTGGGCGCAGGGCTGCTTGTCATCCCACAGCGCGGCGTCCAGGCAGGCATATGAGGCGCTGTCGCCAGTTGGGCGGGCGGAGTGGAATGTCCAGGTGGTTTCGACGCTGGTGCCGGAGTGCTTGCCGGTGAACGCGTCCTTCCACGAGTCCGTGAGCCGGTACGCGCCGGACCCGGCGGGGACTGTGTAGTAGGGCAGGCCCAGGTCGTCGTACTGCGGCTCGACCTCGGCGGCGCCGCTGAACAGGCGGATCTCCTCGGTCCCCGGCGTGCCCTGGTACATGTGGCTAGGGTCGGAGGCGTCGGAGTAGTAGCCGAAGCCGAGCGTGCTGAGCGCGCGTAGCCGCAGCCGGTCGCCTTGGCGGCAGCCGTCGCAGTAGATGGCCGGGCTGACCCAGTCCGGCAGGTCGGGGCCGGTCGTGAACTGCGCGGGAACGATGGCCTCGTTCCAGTCCTCCCGCTCCTTGGCGGCGCGGGCGAAGCCGCGGGCGGAGGAGGCGAAGCGCGCGCCACCCGTGGCGGGGTCGATGAACGCGTAGTCGCGTTCCCACAGCACGTCCCGGCCGGGCGCGTTGTAGTACTCGGTCCTGGCCGTGGGCCCGGTGAAGCCGTGCGAGCCGCGGACGCTGAAGCGCGGCTGGATCTAGCAGCCCAGCTCTGCGACGTATCCGGCGGTCGCGGTCGGAAACGGCGCGGTGACGGGTCATGCGCCCGGTGCGGCGACGGCGTCGGGTGGCAGGCGACGTGACAGGCGCAGGAGGGCGACGCTCGCCAGCGCGAGCAGGACGGTGAGCACGGCCCACAGCAGCGAGGGCGCGGCACCCAGCAGGGCCGAGAACGTCGCCGGGGCGACGACGGCCCCGATCGCCCAGGTCTGCTGGTGGATCGCCAGATAGCGACCGCGGAGGGCGGGTGGTGCCGTCGCCGCGGCCAGGGCCCACGACGGGGTGGCGTGCATCAGCTCACCCGCGGTGAAGACGAGTGTGGCCGCCACCAGGGCGATGACGCGTGGTGCTCCGGGAGGAAACGCGGCCGCCGCGGCGTACGCGCCGCACGACACGATCAGGACCGCCCCGCCGAGGGCCATGGCGTGCGTACGGCGTGCGGCGCGCTGCCGCCGCCGGACCGCGAGCTGGCCCACCGCCACCAGGATCGTGTTGAGCGTGTACAGCAGGCCCAGCAGCCAGGCGGGGGCGCCGAGCACCGTGACGGCGTACACCGGCAGCGCGACGGGAAGGACCATACACGTCAACGTGAACGCCTGTTCGGCCGCCACCAGCCCGACGAACGGCCGGTCCGCCAGCACCCGCCGGTACCCACCCCGCTCCGGGGGCGCCGGATCCACCGGTGCGCGCCGCCCCGACAGAACCAGACACCCGGTGGCCACGACGAAGCTGGCCGCGTTGACCGACGCGATGATCACGAAGCCGGTTGTGCCGCCCAGCGACACCACCCCCGCCGACAGCAGCCCACCCAGGCCGAACGCGACGTTCCTGGCCGTCGACATCAGCGCGTACAGCCGGTCCCGGTCCGCGCCCGTGGCCAGGACCGAGATGTAGCCGCCGGAGGCGGGATAGTAGGCCCGATCGCCGATCGCGACCAGCGCGGCGACCACGATCAGCCCGGCGAAGCCGTCCACGAACGGGTACGCGGCGAAGCCCAGTCCGCGCAGTACGTACGTGCCCATCAGCACACGCCGTGCGTCGAACCGGTCGATGAGCACGCCGGCCACCGGATTGGCGGCCAGCCCGGCCGCGGCCGCCGCCGTCACCCCCAGCCCGACCACGGTCATGGGCAGGCCGGTGACCGTGTGGATGAACAGCAGGGTGAGCGGGACGTACAGGCCATTGCCCAGGGCGTCCACGAACATCCCGACGAGAAACGGCCGCACGCCCGACTGGCGCTCCGTGGAGACGATCGACATGACGAGGAGTATCGGCACGCGCGGGGCCGTTCCGGATCGGCTGCCGGCCCTAGACGCTCTACGCCGATGGTCCTAGGTCACCCACCCGGCTCAAGTACAACGAGAAGCGCAAAGTGCCAGCCCTCGGCTCCTTCTGGTGGCTAAAGTGAGAATTCCAATATCGGCGGGATATTTCGGGATATCCGCAGCGCGAGGAGCCACGGGGTGAACCACCGCGTGACCGACGAGGCCATGGTCCGAGCCCTCTACCGCGAATACGGCGCCCCCCTGATGGCCTTCGCCGTCCGCCTGACGGGGGGCGATCGGCGCTGGGCCGAGGACGTCGTGCAAGAGACCCTGGTACGCGCCTGGCGCAACATCCACGACCTGCGTACCGAGTCCGGCTCGCTCATGCCCTGGCTGGTGACCGTGGCCCGCCGGGTGGTGATCGACAACCGGCGGCGCTCCGGCTCGCGCCCGCTCGACACCGTCGAGGACGTCCCGGAACGCGCCAACGCCGTGGCGGCGGAGGACGAGCGGCTGCTCCGCGAGATCGTCGTGACGGACGCGATGCTCTCGCTCTCGCCGGCCCACCGCCAGGTGCTCACTGAGACGTTCCTGCTGGATCGCACGGTCCAGGAGGCCGCGGAGATCATCGGCGTGCCGGTGGGCACCGTGAAGTCCCGCGTGTACTACGCCATGCGCGCGTTACGTGTGGCGCTGGAGGAAAGGGGGGTGACGCCGCCATGACAAGTGAGCCGCGTCACGACGAAAGTCACGGGGAAAGGGGGTGACGCGCTCATGACCGAGGTGCGTCACGAGGACGTGGCCGCGTACGCGCTCGGCCTGCTCGGCGAGGAAGAACGCGTCGAGTTCGAACGCCACCTGCACGGCTGTGCCAGCTGCGCGGAGGAGGCCGGGGCGTTCGCGGCGATGGGGGAGCTGATCAAGGGTGTGCACCCGGACGATCTCCTGCCCCAGCCGCAGGACCCTCAGGTCGAATCGCTCCTGGTACGCCGTGCCGCCACCGAGCGCCGTCGCCGGCGGCTGCACCGCACGTTCATGTCCGCCGCCGCCTGCCTCGTCGTCGCGGCCGGCGTGTTCCTCGCGGTCAACTCGATGACCAGCGGCCCGAACCCCGACAGCATCCACAGTCCGGCCGGCGCGCTCCTCATGACCGGCCGCACATACTCCGCCACCGACCCCACCACCGGCGTGTCCGCCCTCGTCGGCCTGGAGGACAAGGGCTGGGGCACCCATGTCGCGCTGCAGCTCAAGGGCGTCAAGGGCCCGCTGCAGTGCCGGCTCATGGCGGTGGGTGACGACGGCCGCTCCGAGGCGGTGGCGAGCTGGGGCGTCCCCGCCAAGGGGTACGGCGTGCCCGGCTCTCCCGACCCCCTGGTGCTGCACGGCGGCACCAGCCTCCCGCAGTCCGAGCTGAACCACTTCACGATCGAGACCTCCGACGGCCGCACCCTGGCCACGGTCCAAGTATGAGATCAGAGAGCCGATAAGCTCGCCCGCAGCTCGCTGACCTGCCGCGGCTCCGCGATCCCGTCCCAGGGGGCGAGCGCCGCCAGCCCCGCCGCCCGGTGCTCCGCGGCCCGTTCGGGCCGCAGCCGGGCCAGGTGGAGGTGGGTCAGCGCCATGCTCACCCCCGCCGGGGGCAGCCGCGGCTCCGCCTCCTCCAGCAGCGCCACCACCTCATCCGGCTGGTGATCGGGCTCGTCCAGCAGCGCCCCGGCCCGCTGCACGAGGCAGCGGGCCCGCCCGACCTCGTCCGCGGTCTCCGCGTAGAGCCGCTCGGCCTCCTTGAGATGGGACTTCGCGTCGAAGGACAGCCCCAGGTAGTGATGCGCGAGCGCGAGCAGCTCCTGCGCGTGCGCCGCTGCGCTGGGGTCCGAGGCCCGCCCCGCCAGGTCCAGCGACTCGAACAGCACGGCGCGGGCGTCGGCGTACAGGCGGTGCGCCTCGGGGCCGCGCCTGTCGTGGTCGAGCGTCTGCCCCTTGCGCAGGAGCAGCGCGGCCACGTTCGTCAGCCGGAGTGAGTGTCCCGCGAGGTCGCCGCCGGACAGCGCCTGCCCGTAGAGTACGAGCGCCGACTCGACGGCGGTGAACTCGTCGCCGCCGGCCAGCAGGATGGCCGCGTGCTGCAGATGGAGCTCAGCAGGCCACGTGACGCGCAGCGCGGCCGCCTGATTGAAGTGCTGGCGCGCCTTTTGCGGGTCTCCCCAGGTGAGCAGGATCGCGCACTGCCGCAGCTCGGCCGTTGCCTGAACATGCTCGTCGCGCAGCGCCTTGGCCGCCTTGGCGAGCGCCTCCGCTGCCCGCAGCCGGTCCTCGTGCCGCTGCTCGAGCCGGAACCACGTCTCCAGCCCGTCCGCGATCCGCGCCAGCGCCCGCGCGGTCTTGGGTACGGGGTTCCCGAGCGCCAGCACCTGCAGCAGGACCCTGTCCTCGATCGCGAACCAGGCGCGGGCCTCGTCACGGGGCAGCAGGGCGGCGAACGAGTCGGCCTGGTCGGCGAAGTGCTCGACCAGGCGCCGCCAGGCCGCGGCCTCCAGCGGCGTGCCGCCGCCGCGGAAGGCGCCGGCCACCCTGACGCGCGTCATCCGTACCGTCTCCACGAGGCCCAGGTCGGCCAGCTCCCGGATCGTGTCCTCGGCGGAGGGCACGCCGAGCAGCGCGGCGGCCGCCAGGTGGTCCACCTCGGCGATCGGCAGGCCCGCCAGCAGGACGAACAGCTGCTTGGCCATCGGCCTGAGCTGCGTGACGCTCCGCTCGAGCACGAAGTCGAGCATCTTGTCGACGGGCACGCTCCGCAGGTCGTCGACCAGGGACTGGAGGGTGACCTTCGGGTTGCGGGCCAGCCAGCGGCCGATCCTGACGATCTCCAGCGGGCTGCCGAGGCAGGCGTCCACCAGCAGCCCCAGCGCCTTCGGGTCGTGGTTGACGCGCGCGTCGCCGACGTGGCGGGCCAGCAGCCGCCGCCCGTCCTCCGGGGCGAGCGGGCCGAGCCGGATCGGCTGGATGTGCTGAGGCAGCTCGTCGGTGAACGTCCCCGCCACCACGATGCGCGCGCCCGGCACGCTGAGAGGCAGCCAGGCGATCTGGCTCCACGTGCTGACGTTGTCGAGCAGGAGCACCCGGTCCGTGCCGGTGAGCGCGTTGATCACCTGCGCGGTCGCGTCCTGCGGCTCCTGGATGGCACCGGGCGGCAGGCCGAGAGTACGGAGCACGCGCTGGGCCACGCTCAGCGGCGTCTCCGGATCCTCCCTGTCAGGCCCGCGGAGGTCGGCGTAGCGCTGCTTGCGGATGTCGGCAGTCAGCCCCCACGCGGCCAGGATCGCCACCGCGGACGTGCCCATCCCCATCGCGCCCTGCACGACGACGATCCCGTGCTCCTGCGCCCGCTCCTTGACCTGCTGGATCTCGGCGTCCCTGCCGACGGGTCCGTCGATCTCGCCGGGGAACGACTGGCGTGGGGAGATCGGCGGGGGCGGGGTCTTGCGGCGGCGTACGAGGTGGGTGAGCCAGCCCGCCGCGACCGGCAGGGAAAGGACCAGGACGACGATCAGCCAGGGCGGGAGCCACTCCGCCACCCGCTCGATCAGCTTCTCCTGCAGCAGCAGGACCGTGCCGCCGACCGTCACCAGGCCGCCCAACCCCAGCTCGGGCAGGTGCGCCCCGGCCTGCTGGGAGAGTTGGGACAGACGGAAGTGCAGGCGGTCCTTTCGCGAGATATCCGTCATCGGCGCACCCCTCGCGTCAGCCCCCGGTACAGCCAGCGCGCGGTGGCGATGACCACCAGTACGGGCACCGCGGTCGCGATCAGCGACTCCGCGGCCAGCTCGCTCGCGGCGCTCATGAAGTGGCGCGACTGCTCCAGCAGGATCAGCTGCAGGTGGTCGCCCGCCGGCCAGTTGAGCAGCAGCCCGACGACCGTGTCGTTCCACACCAGGACGAACGCCAGGACCCCGGCCAGCACCACGGCCGGGCGCGCCTCGCGTACGACGTGGAACAGCTCCCAGCGGTCGCGTGCCAGCATGGGCGCAGGCACGCGGACGAACGCGTTGTGCAGCACGAGCACCGCCAGCGGGATCACCAGGGCCGCGTGCACGATGGCCAGCGCGGGAGCGGTGCCGACGACCGGGTTGAGCCACCGCTGCAGCGGTACCGCGAACGCCTGCGGCGGCAGCACGGCCAGGGCCACCGCCACCAGCAGCACCGGCCGCCAGGCGCGGCGCGGCAGCAGGTGCTCGTGAGCCAGCACGTACGCGGCCGGCACGGCTGCCAGCAGCACCAGGCACACGACCACGAAGGCCCGCAGGAACGTGGTGCCGAGCGCCCCGACGAATCCACCGTCGGCCAGCGCCTCCGCGTACGAGCCCAGCGTCCAGGGACCGCCGTTCCACCACCCGGACAGCGCCGTGGCGACCGGATCGCGCAGCGAGGTCAGCACGAGCACCGCGAACGGCAGCACCCACAGCACCGACACCGCCACGCACGGTACCCACACCCGCCAGCCCTTGCGCGCAGGTGCGGCGGTCACCGGCTCGGCCCAGCTCACCCGCCCGCGCAGCCCGGACAGCGCGGGCACCGCCATCACGGCCACGAGGACCGACAGCCCCACGGAGAGCGCGGAGGCCCGCGTGTCGCCCAGGTCGCCGTGGTGCCGCCACCAGAACAGCCCGCCGCCCTCGATCTCGGCCTGCATCGACCCGGGCGCGCCCATCAGCACGACGTCGAACACCCGGGCCGCCGCGACCAGCGCGAAGAGGTACGCCAGCGCGGCCGGCCCGGCGAGCGCGGGCAGCACGACTGACCAGAGCCTGCGCCGCCGCCCCACGCCGAACGCCCTGGCCATCCGGAGCAGGTTGGTCGGCATCCGGGCCAGCGCCTCGTGGAAGACCAGGAACGCGACCCCCGCCCACTGCCAGATCAGCGCCAGCCCGAACACCAGCCAGATCCACACGGGGCCGAGGAAGGCCACCTCCGTGCCGAAGAGCGCGTTGACCAGGCCACGCTGCGGGTTGGTGTCGAACATCAGCCGGAAGATCGCGCCGGTGGTGAGCGGGGAGACGGCGGCCGGCAGCACCAGCAGGAAGCGCAGCACGCCGCCGAGCACCGGGCCCGCGTTCCTGGCCAGCCAGGCCAGGCCGAGCCCCACGGCGCATACGACCACGGCCAGCACCAGCCACACGAACGAGTTGCCGAGCGCCTGGAGCACCTTGCCGTCGAACAGCACGTCGTACGCGCCGAGCCCGTGGGAGAGGCTGAGCACCACCGTCGCGCAGAGCGGGACCAGGATGACGCCCGTCGACAGCAGGACCGCGAGCAGGAGGTAGAGCGACGCGCGCCAGCGGCTAATCCCGTGCCTGACCACCGGGATCCTGGCGTCGTGATGCGACGCCACCTCGAACATGAAGGCGTTCACAGGGCACCGTCCCTGCTGCCGGCGACGAGCTTGTCATGGGCCGTGACGGCTGCGGTGGCCGGATCGACCCCGTTGACGGTGACGTCCGTGAACAGCTCGGTGAGCACCCGCCACAGCCCGCGCCCGTCGCCGCCCTCCAGCCCGCCGATGAGCCGGTCGGACAGGTCGTATTGGAGGTTCGCGCCGGACTCCAACTCGTCAGGGAACGGGGTCAGGAAACCGCCGTCCTGCACCCAGCGGGTCAGCGCGCCGGGTTGCGTGCGCGGGTCGGTCAGCCAGTTGACGAAGTTGACCGCCTTCTCGGCGCCGTCGTTCATCGCCACCGCCACGTCACCGCCGACGACCAGCGGGCGCGGGTTCCCCGCGTAGGCCGGGAACCGGAAGGACGCCGCGACGCCCTCGCCGGCGTAACGCTTGATGACCGGCAGAGCGAAGTCGGGCGCGGCCACCAGATCGGCGGTGCGGTAGACGAACACGTCGAGTATCGAGTCGTGGAACTGCATGGTGAGCGCGCGCCTGCCCTGCTCGGGGGTGAACGCCTGATGCCAGATCTCGCCGAGCAGCGCCAGCGCCTCCGTGATCTCCGGCGCGCGCCACTCGTCGGGACTGTCCAGTGAGGGATACAGCCTCCGGTACACCGCGGGGGCGTAGGCCAGCAGCACGTTCTCGAGCCAGTCGCTGAGCACCCATCCGTCGGCCGCGCCGATCGCCAGCCGGGTGGGCCGCCAGTCGGCCAGGTTCGCGGGCTGGGTGGCCTGCCCGGTCCGGTACCAGATGAGCGACTTGTTCGCGATCTTGAACCAGGCCCCGAGCTGCCCGCCGCTGCCGGACGGTGTCACGAGTCCGCGCCAGAACTCCGGCTGGCCGGATCTGCCACTCAGCGGCCTGACACGGCGCTGGATCAACGGATCGAAGAGCAGGCCCAGCCGGGGGATCACGGCCACGTCGGGGAGGACCTCCTGCGCCGGCCCGCGCAGCAGGGCGCCGATGTTGTCGCCCGCCGAATAGACGCTGACGGACCCGTACCCGTTGACCACCTCGTGGAAGCGCCTCAGCTCCTCGCCGCTCCACACCACCGCCACCTGCAGGGGCCGCTCGCGGGCGCAGCCGGTCAGCGCCGCCGCCGGGATCGCGGCAAGGAACGCTCTACGGCTCAGGGACATCGGCGATCTCCCAGAAACGCGAAGGGGAAGTAAGGCTGGCCACCCTGGTCCTGTCATCGGCGACGACCAGCACGGCCAGGCTGGGATTGGTGCGCAGCGCCGCGCTCACGGCCGCGTGGCAGGGCCCGTACCCCGTGCGGTCCTCGACCACCACCACCCGTATCGGCAGCAGCCGAGCGCGGGCCACCGCGATGTCCAGCCGCTCGTCGTGGGCCAGCTCGTGCGGTCTGGACCGCAGGAAACCCTCGATCTTTGCTTGCTTGGCCATGTACGCGACCGAGCCGCGGGTGAGCGAGACGGCGGCGAACGAGAGGTTCTGCTCCACGGTCAGGTGCGGCAGCAGCCCCGCTCCGGCCGGGACGAGCCCGATCTTGCGATCGACCGGCAGCCGCATGGTGACCTCCTCGCCGCCGACCCGGATCAGGCCGTCGTCCGGCATCTCCAGGCCGAGCAGGATGTCGGTGAACGTGTCCGCCTCGGCGCAGTCGGCGGCCACCACCACGGCGGTGCTCCCTGAGTCGACGGTCAGGGGGCCGGGCGGGAGCCCGCGGCGAGTCCCACGCGTCTCCCAGGTGAGGCCGGAGAGCTCAAGAAGTGGCACGTCCACAACCGCCGTCGAGTCGGATGTCCTCCGCACTTGACGTTTTCACAAACAGTGGATCACGGCAATGTAATTAAGTGATTTCGCTATGTGCTCACCCAGAGACAGAACGGATGCCCCGCCGGGTCGAAATGTACGCGTACGTCGTCTTGCGGCTGGAAATCGGCCACGGTCGCGCCCAGCTCGACGGCGCGGGCGCTGCTCGCGTCGAGATCGTCGACCTCGATGTCCAGGTGCATCATCATCTGCTGCTTGCCGTGCCGTCCGGGCCAGGCCGGCCGGACGAAGCCGGGGTCGCTCTGGAACGACAGCCCCGGCCCGCCGTCCGGCGGGGCCAGCAGCACCCAGCCGGGCTCCTCGGCCTTCACCTGCCAGCCGAGCAGTTCACGGTAGAACATGGCGAGCGCGGGACCGTCGAGCGCCTCCAGGCAGACCGTGGACCACCTCATCGGGGACCGGTGAAGTGGGTCGAGAACCAGTCTTTGGCGTGCTCGGCCACGGCCTCCAGAGCGCCGGGCTCCTCGAACAGGTGGGTGGCCCCGGGCACGATGGTGATCCGGCTCTCGGCACGCAGGTGCCGCTGAGCCTCTTCGTTCAGCTTCACCACGATCGGATCCCTGCCGCCCACGATGAGCAGGGCAGGGGCGCGTACCGCCGCGAGTCGAGGCCCCGCCAGGTCGGGCCGCCCGCCGCGTGAGACGACCGCGGAGATGTCGTTGCCCGGCTCGGCCGCCGCCCACAGCGCCGCCGCCGCGCCGGTGCTGGCGCCGAAGTATCCGATGGGCAGCCCTGCCGCCGTGTCCTGCTCGCGTACCCATGCGGTGCTCTGCAGCAGCCGCTCGGCCAGGAGCCCGATGTCGAAGACGTTCGCCCTGTCGGCCTCCTCGCCGGGCGTGAGCAGGTCGAACAGCAGCGTGCCCAGCCCTGCCTTGTTGAGCACCTCAGCCACGTAACGGTTGCGCGGGCTGTGCCGGCTGCTGCCGCTGCCGTGCGCGAATATCACCACTCCCTGAGCGGCGTCAGGAATGACCAGATCGCCCTCCACCTGACACACCTCCCTTTCAACCTCTTCCTCCGACTTCCCCGCAAGCCCCGTCTTGCACCATCCTGGGCGTGTGGTCGAAGATCCGGAGCCCGACTGCCGGCTGCACCCGAACCTGGAGGTGGGGCCCTCGCCCGTCTCCGGGGACGGGCTGTTCGCCACGGCCGCAATCCCCGCCGGCACCGTCATCGCCCGCCTGGGCGGGACGCTGGTGACCTGGGAGCGGCTCCAGGAACTGTTCGACGACCCCGCCGTCCCTTACGTCGACACCATCGACGCCTACGGGGACCTCCACCTGGTCCTGCCGCTGGGGCAGCCGATCGGCAAGAGCAACCACAGCTGCGACCCTAACCTGTGGTGGGTCGGCCCCTACACGCTGGCCGCCCGCCGCGACCTCGGCGCCGGTGAGGAGGTCACCAACGACTACGCCACCAGCACCGCCGCACCCGGCTTCAGCATGGAATGCCGGTGTGGCACGGCGCTCTGCCGGGGCCGGGTGAGCGGCGCGGACTGGAGGCGTCCGGAGCTCCAGGAACGTTACGGCGACCACTGGGTCCCTGCGCTGCTCGACCTCATCAACGGAGACCGCTCGTCCCGTCGCGCCTCCGGCTGACGCCGGTTCAGCCGAGTTCAGGCGGCGGCACACGATCGCCTGCTCACTCGAGCTCGGTGGGGGGCGGCATACGATCGCCGGCGACCTGCGCGGCGATGGGGTCGAGCGCGGCCAGCTCCTCGCCGGTCAGCTCGATGCCGACCGCGCCGGCGTTCTCGATGAGCCGCCCCGGGCTCTTGGTGCCGGGGATGGGCACGACCGGGATGCCGTGCACCTCCTCCCGCTGCAGCAGCCAGGCGAGCGCGATCTGGGCCATCGTCGCCCCGCGCGCCTC
Organism: Nonomuraea sp. NPDC049784; assembly: GCF_040659615.1. Taxonomy (NCBI): domain Bacteria; kingdom Bacillati; phylum Actinomycetota; class Actinomycetes; order Streptosporangiales; family Streptosporangiaceae; genus Nonomuraea; species Nonomuraea sp. NPDC049784. The sequence continues at coordinate 35,410 of NZ_JBFAMX010000013.1, read as the reverse complement.
CGCGACACGCCGGACGGGGGCGAGCAGGGCGGCGTTGTGCCCGGCGTTCGCGGCGTCGAACCGGGGCAGGCCGTGCCGCATGTCGTCCTCCGCCAGCCCTTCGGTGGACGTGTGGCGGCCGGTCAGGAAGCCACGGCTGAAGGGAGAGTAAGCGACGAACGCGATGCCGAGTTCGGCGCAGACCGGCACGACCGTGTCCTCGTACTCACGGGTGAACAGCGACCACTCGTTCTGCACCGCCGTGATCGGATGCACCTGGTGCCCGGCGCGGAGCTGCTCCGCCGACACGTTGGACAGGCCGAGCCGGCGCACCTTGCCGGCGGCGACCAGTTCGGCCATGGCGCCCACCGTTTCCTCGATGGGCGTGGTGTAGCCGGGGTGGTGCAGGTAGTAGAGGTCGATGTGGTCGGTGCCCAGGCGGCGCAGGCTCGCGTCGCACGCGCTGCGCACGTACTCGGGGTCGCTGCGGACCCCGATGAGCTCGCCGGTCCCGGGAGCCCGGATGGCCGCGAACTTCGTGGCGACCGTGATCTCCTCCCGCTTCCGCTCGGCCAGGAAGTCGCCGATCAGGTGCTCGTTGGCGAAGTCGACGCCGTAGTAGTCGGAGGTGTCGAGGAAGGTGACGCCGAGCTCGGCGGCCTTCCTGAGCGTGCCGAGCGACTCGCCCCTGTCCGTCGGGCCGAGGAACTCGCTCAGCCCCATGCATCCGAGGCCGAGGGCGGAGACCTCCAGGCCGCCGCCGAGTTTGACCATGCGCATGACGTGTCTCCTGTTGGGGGAATAGAATCGGGATGTTCGTCCCGGTTATTTGGGAATATACGGGACGGCCATCCCGCTTGTCTATCGAGCCAGGAGTCTTCCGCATGAGCAGGCCATTGCGTGCCGACGCCCAGCGCAACAGGGCACGCGTCCTCGAGGTGGCGGCAGAGACGTTCGCCGCGGAGGGGTTGTCGGTGCCCGTTCACGAGATCGCCCGCCGGGCGGGCGTGGGCACGGGGACCGTCAGCCGCCACTTCCCGACCAAGGAGTCGCTGTTCCAGGCGATCCTGCTCGACCGGATGGAGCAGCTCGTACGGCAGGCGGCGGAGCTGTCGGAGCATGAGGGGGAGGAGGAGGCGTTCTTCGCGTTCTTCGCCACCATGGTCGAGGAGGGCGCCGCCAACCGCGGTCTGGTGGACGCGCTCGCGGGCGCCGGGTTCGACTTCGAGGCCGTGGCGGCGGACGGCAAGTACGACGTGATGGGGGCCTGGCGCGGGCTGCTGGAGCGGGCGCAACGCGCCGGCGCGGTGCGCGCGGACGCCGACATGGCCGACGTGAAGGCGTTGCTCACGGGCTGCGTAGACCGGGAGCGGGGAGCCGCGGACCCGGTCGCCAGGGCCCGCATGCTGGCCATCGTCCGCGTGGGGCTGCGTGCCTGACGCCGTACGCTGCTCCGCCATGCGTGCCGCGTTTCCGCCGCGATCCGCATGGCGTGATCCATATACTGCGCGGATGTCCGATTTTGCCGACTTCAGGGCCAGAGGACGGGCGGCCCTGCTGGCGGGCCAGGCGACCCACGACTCTCCCATGGTGGAGGGCGCGCGGCGGTGGGGAGCGTCGGCCGTGCTGCGCCCCTCGGGGGAGGTGCTCGACCGGCTGGCGGCACTGACCGGCACCATCGAGGCGCCGGGGCACTGGGTGCACGGGCGGCGGACCTTACATGTCACCCTGAGGTCCCTGGAGCCCTACCGCGACCGGATCCCCGCCGGCGATCTCCTCCGCAGGGCCTACGGGGAAGCGCTGGCCGAGGCGGCCGCCGGGCTCGCGCCCGCGAGGGTGCGGCTGGCCGGCGTGAGTCCCCATGCGGGCGGTGTCCTGGTGTGCGGCCACCCCGAGGACGACACGCTGGTCACGCTGTCGAAGCGGTTCGCGCATGCGATGGAGTGCCGCGGCGTACGGCACCTGGAGCAGGGCCGGGTACGCGACCGCTGGTACGTCAGCCTCGTCCACTTCGCCGCCCCGCTCGCGGACCCCCTCCGGATCGTCGAGTGGTGCGACGCCCACGCCGACGTCGACCTGGGCACGGCCGAGCTGGACGCGGCGGAGATCGTCCAGTTCGTCCTTACGGGCACGGGCATCCGGATCAAGGCACTCGAAAAGGCCCGGCTGGCCTGAGACGGCGGGGCGCCACCCGGCCCCAGTCCAAGGTGGCACCCCGCCGCCGCCCCGGGTCAGCCCAGCACCAGCGCGGTGACGAACTGCAGCAGGTGCCAGGCCACATAAGCGCTGAGCGAGCAGAACGCCCACTCCTTCCCCCGGCTGATCCTGGAGATCCACCGGAGCTGCTCCGCCGGCTCCTTCCGCGCCTTGACGGACCTGGTGACGAAGTACGCCGACATCATCCAGGCCGCGCCCGAGCCCCCGACCAGCCCGAGCGACAGCGCCAGCAGGACTGGGGACCCGCTCAGGAGATCCGGTGACGGCAGCTGACGGACCCAGGCGGCCAGCACCCCGGCGAGCACGGCGGTGGTGATCCGCCTGTCCTTACGCGCCTGACGCTTCAACCACTGAAGGTCTCGACGCAGATGATTCTTGAGCATCCGGATCACCTCCGTTTGGAGTAGCTGGTAGCACCAGCTAACGGAAATTTCCGGACAAGATCTCCGACCTCACATCCGAGATTTCACGACTTTTAGCGATATTTCAGGGCGACCCATGCACCGCCCCGAGCTCGCGCAGCTCCACCGACACCCGCCGCGCCTCCAAGACGTCCCCCACCTCTTCGAGCAGCCGCAGAGCCTCCCGGAGATGCCCGGCCGCCGTACCCCGGTTCCCCAGCCTGGCCGAGATCAGGCCGAGCGCCCGCAGGGCGCACCCGAGGTCCCGCCTGGTCCCGCATTCCAGGTGGACGTCCCTGGCCTGGCCCGCGTGGACCAGCGCCTCCTCGGCCAGATCCAGGTCCAGCAGCACCATGGCCAGTGTCGTGAGCGCCGCCGCCCACCGGTCCTTGGTGCCGGTCTCGTTCTGCAGCTCGGCCGTCTCCCACGCGAGCTTCAGCGCGGCCTGCGGCTTGCCCGCCGTGTGCAGCGCCTGCGCCATCGACAGCAGCGCGCTGGCCCGGTTGTCCCGCAGCTCCTCCCTGATCGCCAGCGACGCCTTGGCCGCCTCCAGGGCAGGCTGGTGCTGCCCCAGCGACAGGTAGGTGTTCGCCAGCGTCTCCTGGACGTCCGCCTCCGCCCGCCGGTTCCCCAGGCCCTGCACGATGTCCAGGGCCTCGAGCGCGTACACGAACGCCACGTGCGGCAGCCCCTGCCGCCGTCGCACCCTGGCGAGCCGGTTGAGCATGCGGGCCTCCACCGGCTCGTCGCGGATCACGCGGCTGATCGCGAGCGCCTGGTTGAGGTAGTCGTCGGCCCGCAGGTAGTCCGCCAGCCGCCAGTGCACCAGCCCGATGTCCCCGAGCGTCTCCGCCTTGCCCTGCTCGTGGTGGAGCTCGACCTGGACGGCCAGCGCCTGCTCGTAGTACGCCAGCGCCTCGTCGTACCGCGAGCCGTTGCGCGCGATCCGCCCGAGCGCGCACAGGGCACGCCCGCAGCCGTGCTGGTCGCCCGTCGCCGTGTACCCGGCCAGCGCCCGTTCGGCGTCCCGCCGGGCGTCGTGCGGCAGCCGCAGCAGGTCGTAGATCTCGGCCAGGCAGAGCAGCGTCTCGGCCTCGGCGTGCTCGTCGCCCAGCGCGTGGCAGATCGACAGCGCCTCCAGCCCCTCCGACAGCGCCGCGTTGGGCTCGCCCAGATCCCGCCGCACCGTGGCCAGGATGATCAGGCTCTGCGCCGTGCCCCTCCGGTCGCCGAGCTCCTCGCGCACCTCCAGCGCCTGGCCGGCGTGCTGCAGCGCCAGCTCGTACCGCTCCTGGGACAGGTGCAGCCGGGAGAGCGTGTGCAGGCAGTTCGCCACCCCGGTCAGGTCGCCGATCTCCCGGTAGAGGTCGAGCGCCTCGCCGGCGCACTTCAGCGCCTCCTCGTTGTTGCCCGCGATGCCGTGCACCTCCGCCAGGTCGTTGAGCGCGCGGGCCCGCCCCTCGCTGTCGCCGAGCGAGGCGAAGTCGTCCAGCGCCTCGCCGATGAACCTGGCCGCCAGCGTCGAGGGACCGATGTCCCGGTGGACCGAGCCGAGGTTGCTGCGCATGAGCGCGATCGCCCGCCGGTTGCTGACCTGCATCGCCGAGGTCAGCCCGGCCTGCTGGACCTCCAGGTTGATCTCGTAGTAACGCAGCTCCCTGAACGGCTCGAACACGGCCTCGGCCAGCCGCCACGCCATCCCCTGCGCGCCGCTCTCCTCGGCCATCCGCACGGCCGACACCAGCGAGCGCCGCTCCGCCTCGAACCACTCGGGCGGCGTCGCGGGGTCCGTCGCCTTCGCCAGGTAGTGGTCGAGCAGCCGCACCCTCGCCTCCCGCACGCCGGCCTCCGCGTGCCTGCCCAGTTCCCTGGCCAGCCGCTTTACCAGGTCGTGCACCCGGTAGCGCGGCCCGGCCAGCGGCTCGACCAGGTACGCCCGGTGCAGCCCCTCCACCGCCACCACGGCCTCGCTCACCGGCACGCCGAGCGCCGCGGCCAGCACCTCGGGCGTGAAGTCCCGCCCGGGCAGCAGCCCCACGTGCCGGAACGCCCGCCGCTGCCCCGGGCTCAGCGACTCGTACGCCAGGTCGAGCGCCGACCTGAACGCCTCCTCCGGGTCGCCCACCAGCAGCCGCCCCGGCCTGCGCAGCTCCTGGACCCGCTCCCGCACGCTCAGCCCGGGGTTCTCGGCCAGCTTGGCGGCCGAGATCCGCAGCGCGAACGGATGGTACGAGCACACCCTGGCCAGCTCGGCCAGCGTGTCCCTGTCGGCGGCCCGCGGCGAGTTCCCGCCGAGCACCGCCACCAGCAGCGCCACCGCGTTGCCCGGGTCGAGCACCGGCAGGTCCATGAGGTCGGCGTGCCCGTTGGCCCGCAGCGGCGCCATCCGCGTCCGGCTGGTCACCAGCACCACGCAGTCCTTGCCGCCCGGCAGCAGCGCCCGCACCTGCCCGGGGTCGGCGGCGTTGTCGAGGATGAGCAGCAGCCGGCGCCCGGCGATCCTGCTGCGGTAGAGCAGCATCAGCTCGGCACCGTCGTCGGCGGGCATGTGCTCGCCCACCCCGAGCGAACGCAGGATCTGCCCCAGCGCCTCGGCCGGCGTCATCGGCGGCTGGCTCGGCGACTGTCCCCGCAGGTCGATCACGATCTGCCCGTCGGGGAACCGGTCGGCGTGCAGGTGCCCCCAGTGGGTCACCAGCGCGGTCTTGCCCACGCCCGGCAGGCCCTGCACGACCATGGTGTTCGTCCGCCTGGGCCGCTCCAGCCAGTCGGTGAGCAGGTCGAGGCTCTGCTGGCGCCCGGTGAAGTCGGGCACGTCCGCGGGGAGCTGGCGCGGCTTCGGCACCCCGCCGACCGGCAGCGGCTCCATCGTGCCCGGCCGGGTCAGGAACGGCGTCACGTTCCCCTGCCACGGCGCCGACAGATGTTCCCAGGCGCCCGCCGCGTCGCGCAGCGCGGACGGGTCCGCGATCCGCAGGCGCCGGTAGCCGGGCCGTACCAGCCAGCCTCGCCGGACCCACTGCGTGAGCTGCCGCTGCACCACGTCAGGAGAGCTGCCCACGAGGTCGGCCAGCGTCTCCATCGACAGCGGCGGCGCCGACTCCGAGGCCAGCACGTAACGCTCGTCGAGGTGCAGCAGCCACACGGCCAGGCGGGCGGCGACGGGGGCGCGGGCGAGCGCCTCGTGCCTGCGGGCCGCCACGTTCCTGGCGAACAGCTCCTGCACCAGCGCGGTGGCCACGGCCGGGCTGGCGGCGGCGTGCTCGCGTAACCGGCGCAGGTCGATGGGCCAGGCGCGCAGCTCGGTCAGCGCGTCGATCTTGGCGCGCTCGGCCGGGCTCCAGAAGGCCAGTTCGCCGATGAGGTCGCCGTCGCCGCGGAGGTCGTGAATTGCTTCGCGCTCGCCGACGGGGGTGTACTCGCGGGCGTAGCCGTAGTCGATCACATAAACCCGGTTGGCGGGCCGCAACGGCGAGCAAATGGTCTCGTTACGCCGGAAGACGCGGGGGCTCGCGCCCTCGTCGGCCAATGACCGGAACAGCCTCACCCCGACACCACCAATCTGGGGACGGCGGTGTCCTCTTATGACAGACGCGAAACAGCCTCAACGACAATTTGTCACATCAGCGGGCTCCGCTGTCAATCGGCTCCGACGGCGGCGGTGTCCTGGCGGTCGGGGACGAAGCGGTAGCCGACGTTGCGGACGGTTCCGATGAGGGACTCGTACTCGGTGCCGAGCTTGGCGCGCAGACGCCGCACGTGGACGTCGACCGTCCTGGTGCCGCCGAAGTAGTCGTAACCCCAGACCTCCTGCAGCAGCTGGGCCCGGGTGAAGACCCTGCCGGGGTGCTGGGCGAGGTATTTCAGCAGCTCGAACTCCTTGAACGTGAGGTCGAGCACCCGGCCGCGCAGCCGCGCGGTGTAGGTGGCCTCGTCGATCGACAGGTCCCCGCTGCGGATCTCGTCGGGCACGTCCTCCGTGGCGGCCTGCGAGATGCGGCCCGTGGCCATGCGCAGGCGCGCCTCCACCTCGGCCGGCCCCGCGCTGTCGAGCAGCACGTCGTCGACGCCCCACTCGGCGGTCATCGCCGCCAGCCCGCCCTCGGTCACGATCACGAGGAGAGGGCAGTCGATGCCGGTCGTGCGGATCAACCGGCACAGGCTCTTGGCCTGCACGAGCTCCTTACGCGCGTCTACGAGAACCGCGTCGGCGGGAGGCGTGTCGATCAGTGCGGACGCCTCCGCCGGCGAGACCCGGACCGAGTGGAGCAGCAAGCCCAGCGCCGGAAGCACCTCGGCGGACGGCTCGAGGGCGTTGGTCAGCAGGAGCAGGTTGCTCATTACGGCCTCCTCAAACACGCGAGGACCCGGGGGCTACGTCGCCCAGGTCCTGTAGGTGAGGATATCCCACGAGTAAGTCGCGTCCATTACGCGTCCAGCAGGTGAACAGCGCGTCTCCTGAAACAAGCTCGTTAAGGGCGACGCACAATAGACCACAAACCGATTGTGAGGTGCCCATGGCCACGGGAAAAGTACGTTATTGGGCTGCGGCCAAGGATGCGGCCGGTGTGGCGGAGGAGCCGTTCGACGCGGTCAATCTTGGTGAACTCATGACGAAAATCACACAAAATCGTGCCGATCTGGCTCGGGTGGTGAGGCGCTGTTCGTTCCTCGTGGACGGTCACCCGGTCGGCAAGCGGCCCCATGACGAGGTCGTTCTGGCTGACGGGGTGACGGTGGAGGTGCTGCCGCCGTTCGCCGGGGGGTGATGGGTCGCTTCGCGGGGGAATGAGTGATGCCAGTCGATAGGCTCTTGACCCCCGCCATAGACAGGTAGCCCCATGCGCAAGCTGATCGTTGCCCTGATCGTGCTGGTCATTCTCCTTGTCGCCCTCGACAGGGTCGCCGTGGCCGGGGTGGAACGAGATCTCGCGAACAGGATCGCGGCCGCGTCCGACCTCTCCGGCACGCCGACCGTGACAATTGAGGGCATCCCATTTCTCACGCAGGCCATCTCCGGGCACTACCCCGAGGTACGGTTCGACCTCGGCACGTTGACCTACGGCGGCGTGCCGGTCAAGAACCTGCGGGGCGCCGCCTACGACGTGACGGCACCCCTGGCGGACGTCCTCCAGAACAGAGCCAACATCCAGGCCCGGCGCGTGGCCGTCAGCGGCGTCCTGACCAGGGCGACGATCGACAAGTACGCCCCCAGGGGCGTCAAGATCGGTGGCAACGGCGAGCGGCTCACGGCGTCGGGCGAGGTGACGGTGGGGGTGAGCAAGGTGAAGTTCAACGCCGAGATGCGGGTCGAAGTGGCCGACGGGGGCATCAAGCTCCAGGCGGAGAAGATCGAGGGCGTGCCCGACCAGCTCGCGCAGTTCGTTTCCTACACCATCAAGTTCAAGGGCAAGCTGCCCTTCGACGTGAAGGTGACCGGGGTCAAGAGCGTGGCCGAAGGGTTGGAGTTCTCGGCCGAAGCGTCTGACGTGCCGATCCGTGGATGACATTGAACCGGCCCGGCCCGGCGTACGTGAAGAGGGCGTGAGTGCAGCAGCCGGTACCGCCGACGAGGAACTCGTGAGGACCCTCTTCGACGAGCACGCCGGGCCGCTCTACGGCTACGTTCTGCGACTGACCGGTGACTCCGGCCGGGCCGAGGACGTCGTGCAGGAGACCCTGTTGCGGGCCTGGCGACATCCCGAGGCTCTGTCCGGCAAGCCGATCCGCGCGTGGCTGTTCACGGTGGCCCGTAACCTCGTCGTGGACCAGCATCGAGCGAAGAAGGCCAGACCGCAGGAGACCGGCGACGAGGCGCTGGCGGTCATGCCGGCCGACGACCATCTGGAGCGCGCGGTCGAGTCGTGGGCGGTGGCCGAGGCGCTGGCCGCGCTCAGGCAGGAGCATCGTGAGGTGCTGCTGGAGGTCTACTACCGGGGGCGATCGGTGAAGGAGGCGTCGGCGACGCTGGGCATTCCGCCGGGCACGGTCAAGTCGCGTACCTACTACGCGTTGCGGGCGCTCAAGCTCGCCCTCGAGGAGCGGGGGTTGGCGCCATGATGACGTGCGAGGAGGTACGGCTGGCCCTGGGCGCGCATGCCCTGGGCGCGCTGGACCCAGAGGAGGCGCTGGAGATCGACCAGCACCTGGCTACCTGCGAGGAGTGCGGAGCCGAGCTGCTCGACCTGGAGGGCGTGGCCTCCTTTCTTGGCAAGTTGTCGGAGCGCGATGTGGAGCTGGTGGTCAGCCCTCCACGGCAGGTGCTCGACCGACTGCTGAACGACCGCGCCAAGCGGACCAGGCGTGGCCGGCTGCTGCTGGTGGCGGCCGCCTCCGTTGTGGCGCTGGCCCTCGGCGGTACGGTCTGGACGGTCGTGAACGACAGCCCCGCGCAGCAGAGCGCGATGGCCCCCGAGTCCACCCGGCAGACGGCGAGCGTGCTGGGCGCGCCCGAGGACAGCAAGGCGAAGGCACTGGCCAGTGATGCCGAGCCGTCCGCGAGCCCGAAGCCGAGCAAGAGGCCGACCATGCTGCCGAGCAGGGCGCAGCGGGACGCGGTGGACGGGCGCACGTTCGCCGGCAGGAGCCCGGCGAGCGGCTACAGCGCCACTGTGTCGGCCTCGCCCGGTGACGACGGCGGCACGGAGCTGAGCGTGCAGGTCGGCGGCGTGCCCGTGGGCACGACCTGCCGCCTGCTCGTCGTCGCGGACGGGCGGCGCGACTTCACGGAGAGCTGGATGGTCAGCCGGGCGGCATACCAGGAGAGCACCGTGTTCAAGCGCACGACGTCGCTGCCCATGAGCGACATCACCAGGTTCGACGTCGTCGATCAGGCGGGGAAGGTTCTCGTCAGGGTCCCGGTGCGGAAGTAATCGCGTGCCTGCGTGGTTGCATCAGGCAATGACTGGATTGTGGGTGGCGCTGGCGACCCTGGCGCTCGGCACTGTGATCGGGGTGGTTCGCCTGCGCCGCGACGGACGTGTGCGTGACACGGCTGGAGACCGGCTGTCCGAGGCCGATCTCGGCGCCGGGCTGGGGGAGCGGGCGACGCTGGTGCAGTTCTCCACGGCGTTCTGCCAGCCGTGCCGGGCTACCAGGCGGATCCTCGCCGACGTGAGCGAGCTCGTGCCGGGGGTGACCCACGTCGAGATCGACGCCGAGTCCCGGCTGGACCTCGTGCGGCGGCTGGACATCATGCGCACGCCGACGGTCCTCGTGCTCGACACGCGCGGAAAGATCGTGAAGAAGGCGGCCGGTCAGCCCAGGAAGGCCGACGTCCTGGCGGCTCTCGCCGCGGCCGTGACACCGCCGCCGTCTCAAGAGTTGTCTCAGCAACCGGACGAGATGTGACAGATGACGAGACGCCGAGTAGTGTCTTCGGCATGAACCCAACGACAGAGCTGCTGACGAAGCGGCGCGCGGTAGATTTCTGCCGCGTGACCACCGCGCTCTGTCGCGCTGCCTGAGGACGATCCCGCGGACATCAGGTCCGCCCCGTCGACCCTTCAGGAGCATCCTTCGATGCGTGCCGACCCTAGAGCGCTGCGTTTCGGCGCGGCCATCACCACCCTGGTACTCGCCCTCGTTCTGGTGACAGCGAGTGCTTGGCTGCTGGCCGCCCAGGCGGTGGTCTTCGCGCTCGGAGTCGTGTGGCGCTCGCCGTACACGATGCTCTTCAAGGCGCTCGTCAAGAGCGCGCCGAAGGATACCGAGGACGCCCGCCCGCCGCGCTTCGCGCAGGGGGTGGGGCTCGTCTTCGCGGTCGCGGGCCTGGCCGGATACCTCACCGGGATCGTGCCGCTGGCCCTCGTGGCCACGGCCGGGGCTCTCCTCGCCGCCTTCCTCAACGCAGCCTTCGGATTCTGCCTTGGCTGCGAGATGTACCTGCTCATTCGCCGTCTACTGCCCGCCGCCAACATGGAGGTTCCCAAATGAGCCGCTCCGCCGCCCTGGTGGACGCCGACTGGGTCGAGGCCAACCTCGACACCCCTGGAGTCGTCCTCGTCGAGGTCGACGAAGACGTCAGCGCCTACGACAAAGGCCACATCCGTGGCGCCGTGAAGGTCGACTGGCGGCAGGACCTGCAGGATCCGGTGCGCCGCGACTTCGTGGACAAGACCGGTTTCGAGGCCCTGCTGTCCGACCGCGGCATCTCCAACGATGACACCGTCGTGCTCTACGGCGGCAACAACAACTGGTTCGCGGCTTACGCCTACTGGTACTTCAAGCTCTACGGCCACGAAAACGTCAAGCTGCTCGACGGCGGGCGCAAGAAGTGGGAGCTCGACTCCCGCGAGCTGGTGCGTGACGTGCCCGAGCGGGCCAAGACGCAGTACGCGGCCCAGGAGCAGGACACCAAGATCCGCGCCTTCCGCGACGACGTGGTCGGCGCGATCGGCAAGCTCAACCTGGTCGACGTGCGCTCGCCCGACGAGTTCACCGGCAAGCTGCTCGCTCCCGCGCACCTCCCGCAGGAGCAGGCGCAGCGCGCCGGCCACGTGCCCACCGCCCGTAACATCCCGTGGTCCAAGGCCGCCAACGACGACGGCACGTTCAAGGCCGACGATGACCTGCGCGCGCTCTACGGCGAGGCCGGGGTCGACTTCGGCAAGGACACCATCGCCTACTGCCGCATCGGTGAGCGCTCGGCGCACACCTGGTTCGTGCTGCACGAGCTGCTCGAGCAGGACAACGTGAAGAACTACGACGGTTCGTGGACCGAGTACGGCTCGCTCGTGGGCGTGCCGATCGAGCTGGGGGAGGCCCGCTGATGAGCACTGCACAGGGTTGCGGAGCGCCGGAGCAGACCATCACACTGCCCGCCGGGATCGACCTGGCCACCCAGGCCGTGATCCAGGGCGTCGTGACGGGCGCCGGCACGGCGTACGCGCGTCTGCTCGACCACTCCGGCGAGTTCACCGGCGAGGTCGTCGTGTCCGATGAGGGCATCTTCCGCTTCTTCGCCGCTCCCGGCGACTGGACCGTCCGCATCATCGCGGGCGGCGGCGTCACCAGGGACATCAAGGTGGAGGCCAAGCTGGGCGAGGTCTCCTCGCTCGCGGTCGCCGTCTGAGCCGTCCAGCCTAGGGGCCCGCGTCCTTTCGGGGACGCGGGCTCTTGCGTTGCAACCGATCCGGGCACGGCGGTGTTGTAGCAAGTGTGAGTGAAACCGACTGCCTCGATCCGGTGCGCAAGGCGCTGCTCGACGACCTCGACCAGGGGTTCGCCGAGCTGTACGGCGCCTACCGCGGCCTGGTCTTCTCGACCGCGCTGCGGCTGAGCGGGCGCTGGGCCGATGCCGAGGATCTCACCGCGGAGGCGTTCCTGCGGGCGTACCGGGCGCTGGCCGGCTACGAGCGTGACCGCATCGCCGCGCTCCAGCCGCGCGCCTGGCTGATGACGATCCTGATGAACATCTGGCGCAACTGCGCCAGGGCCAAGTCCCGCAAGCCGCCACCGGAGTTGCAGGACCAGCCGGTCGAGGAACCCGATCCCGGCCAGGACGTCGAGGAGGCCGCGGTGCGCCGCGAGACCGGCGACGAGCTGGCCGAGCTGCTCGGCCTGCTGCCCGAGGAGCAGCGGGTCGCGGTGGTGCTCAGGCACGTCGTCGATCTGCCGGTCAGCGAGATCGCCACCGTGCTCAGGATCCCGCAGGGCACGGTCAAGTCGCACGTGTCGCGCGGGCTGCGGCGGCTACGCGCACTGGGAGGTGCCCGATGACCCACGACCCACTGCCCGGCGCACCGGAGACGCCGGGCTCCGACGCGCCGGACGGGCTGCTTGCCGCGCTCGCGGCGCTGTCCGCCGACGCGCCTCAGGGGCTGCTCGACCGGATCGCGGCCCGCTGGGTAGGCGTGCCGAGCCCGATCGGGGAGCTCCGGGTCGCGTTCACCGACCAGGGCGTGGCCTACGTGCACACGGGCGAGGGGTTCGCCGAGGCTTTCAGGAAGCGGTTCGCCCGGCCGCTGCTGCCCGCCGAACGCCCGCCCGCCGGACTGCTGCCCGCGCTGCGCACCGGCAGATCCTCCAAGGTCCGGCTGGACCTGCGCGGGCTGAGCGACTTCCAGCGTGACGTGCTGGAGGCGGCCCGTACGATCCCGCGCGGCGAGGTCAGGCCGTACTCGTGGATCGCGGAGCGGATCGGCCGGCCAGGGGCCGTGCGCGCGGTGGGCACGGCGCTCGGCCGCAACCCCGTGCCGCTGCTGATCCCGTGCCACCGCGTGACCAGGTCGGACGGTGTCGTAGGCGATTACGTGTTCGGCTCGGCGGCCAAGGAACGGCTGCTGCTGGCCGAGGGGGCCGATCTGGAGCGGGTGCGGGAGCTGGCCGGGGAACGGGTGTTCTACCTGGCCAGCGACACCACGGGTGTCGTGTGCTTCCCGACGTGCCACAACGCCAGGCGCATCACCCCCCGGCACCGGCACGGCTTCCGCAGCATCGCCCAGGCCAGGGCGGCCGGTTACCGCCCGTGCCGCACCTGCAGGCCCGCCTCGTAGGCCGCTCAGGGTTTGGCCGGGTAGCGCATGAGGAGCGCGGCACGTACGACGTCAGGGCCGCGCGCGCGGTAGCCGTGCGGCACGTCCGAGAGCCACGAGATGTGGTCGCCTGGGCCGGCGGTGAGCGGCTCGTGGATGGGCCCCGCGCTTAGCGTGCCGGCGAAGACGGTGACGTGCTCGCTCACGCCCTCGTGATGCGCGGGCGAGGTCTGCGTGAGGCCGGGCGGGACGGTCACCCGGTAGAGCTCGTACGTGACGCGGTCGTCCTCGAACACCTCGAGCAGTTCCGCCTCCATCGCCGTGCCCCGCATGATCTGCGGCTCGGGCGGCTCGGCGAGCAGCGCCCCGATCGGCACGCCGAGCTGCGCGGTGATCGCCCAGAGCGTCTCCAGCGTCGGGTTGTGCGTGCCTGTCTCGGCGCCGGCCAGGGTGGCCGTGTCGATGCCCGTGCGCTTGGCGAGCTCCGACAGCGACACACCGCGCTCCTGACGCAGCCGCCGCAGGCGATCTCCCACCACTCGAGGGTCGGCGTCGATTGCGGGCTGCGGCTCCATACAGTCATGGTGCACGCGTCGCACTTCGTGGCCGCCATTTCCCCGCCGATAATTCTTTTGTCACCGCCCAGCGATGACACCCGCACCGGCACGCGTAATCGTGGATGGCACATGCACTGGCACGCGTACACCTGGACCGGCAGCGCGGAAGAGCGTGACAGGGAAGCGGAGCGCCGCCCAGGCTCGCCCGACTTCTCCAGCTCCGCCGTGCCGCCCATGCGGACCGGCGACTGGCTGGCCAAGCCGCGCTCGCGCATCGCGGCCACGTTCGACGATCTCGACGCGGCGCTCGACTGGCTGAGCTCCCGCTACCGCCGGCTGGAAGGCGCGTTCCCGCACCCCGACAGGGTCGGCCTGGACGAGCGGCTCGCGTCCGCCAGAGACGCCCTGCCGCGCGGCGTGGACGTGCAATGGGGAGAGTGGCTGACCGGCGGCAGGTTCGCCACGGTGAGCCTCATTTGCTGCCCGAACAGGCACGTCACCCACCCGTGTCCCGTCCGCAGGCCGTAGCGCTTTCGGGAGTTGCGGCTGCGGCAGAAGGGACAGACCGATACGATTCTGCAGATGTCCGGATCGACAGGTGTGATGGCGCCTCCCCGACCTGGGCCTATGCCGGCTCAGGGGATGCCGTCGCCGTACTCGCTGCCCCTGCACACCCTACGACTGGCGGGCAAGTGTGCCCTGCCGCTGATCTTCTGGTTCGCGGCCGGCCAGCTCGCGCGCTTCGCCCTGCTCTACGGCGCCACCGAGCTCGCGTACGGCGACTTCAGGCAGCTTCGCCTCGTCGTCGTGATGACGCTGCTCACGTTCATCATCCTCACGGCGATGACGGTCACCACCGGCATGCTGTACTCCCTGCGCGGCGCGCTGTGGGAGATGCGCGCGAGGGTCGATGAGGGCGTGCAGCAGGAGCGCTTCTTCCGGGTGCTCGACCGGGTGGCCCCGGCTTTCGCGGTGCTCTACCTGTCGTGGGGATTCCAGACGGAGGACGCCAGGGACGTCTACCAGATGGACCTGTTCCACCACTTCGACAAGATGATGGATCAGTCCTTCTTCGGCGAGGACGCCACCGTCGGCCGTGGGCTCATCGATCTCGACTGGCGGGTGTCGCTCGGGGCGATGGTCGTCATGTTCGGGCTGAAGTGGCTCTTCGCGAAGCTCGTCGAGCAGGGCAAGGGCAAGTTCTACGGCTTCCTCGCCGCCTTCTCGGAATTCGCCTTCGTCTTCTACGGCCTGAACGCCACTTTCTTCATCGCCAAGGCCCGCTCCGACTGGCTGCAGCACCGCAACGTGGTCGCCGGCACGGAGGAGGTCTGGGCCGAGGCGCAGAAGAGCGTGCCGCTGTGGGAGACCGTCACCGGCATCTTCGGCGATGTCTGGCCGTTCGTCCTCGACGGCGTCGCCGTCCCGCTGGCCTGGCTCACCGTGGCGATGCTCGTCTTCGGCTCCTACTCCGACGAGACCCGCGCCCTGCTGAAGGGCACCCGCCTGGAGAAGGGCGTGGACCGGCTGGAAGACAGCCACGACCTCACGCAGAAGTCGTTCGACCAGCTCACCGGCGGGTTCAGGGACCGCTGGCTGCCGCTGGCCAACTCGCTGCGGATGATCTTCAGGAGCGGCCTGCCGCTGTTCGGCATGATGTGCCTGTGCTACGTGGCACTCAACGTGGCCGGTCAGTACGCCGAGCGGGGGCTGCGGACGCTCATCGGCGCGCGGGAAGAGTGGGTGTGGTACTTCCAGGGGCCGCCGCTGGGCTTCGTACACGAGATGATCGTGACCGTGCTGACCATGGCGCTGCTGGCGGCAACGTACGACATCGCGGCCACAAGGGCCCGCCTCAACGGCGAGTCCCTCAACGACGTCTGAGCGCCCTCAGCGGCGCCTGAACCGGAGGACGTCGATGTCCTTCTCCAGCTTCGCCACGGTCTCCTTTTTGAAGAGGTCCTCCGTGGGGGTGTCCGAGCGGTAGTTGCTCGGCCTGAAGGAGAGCTCGACCTCGTTCGCCACCGAGGCCGGCACCTTGGCCACCCCCAGGATCTTGTACTCCTTGCCCACCACCATCCGGTCGATCGGCGGATCTCCCACCCAATCGTTCTCCACGACCCAGGTGCGGCCGGCGCGGTCCTCCATCTGGACGTCGCCGGGCTTGGCGGTCTTGGTCGCGCTGCCCTCATCGAGGGCCTTCTTCGTGATGTCGACCTTCAGCCAGGCCACCTCGGGACCGGTCGTGCTGCCCTCGGGAGCCTTGGTGGGCGCGATCGTGGCCCTGTACTCGATGTTGCTCACCTTGCCCGCCTGGCCGGCGGGGACGATGGTCACCTTGGTCTCTTTCGTGGAGACCTTCTCGTAGAAGAGGTAGCCGTCGTACGAGTGGGCGGCCGTGGTGATGAGCGAGACGATCACGGCGCCGGCGGCGATCAGCAACATGCGCTTACGCCGCGCCCCGGGTGCGGCGGCCCGCCGCGACCCCCGGTCTGCGGCCTGCGGCGCGTCGGGCGAGGCATCGCTCGGCCCCTCGCCCGGAGGTTGGTGCGGCATCCCGGTCGCGGCGGCGGCCTGCATGGGCGGCCCCGACGGTGGTGCGCTCTGCTGCGGCTCGAAGGACAGGGGGCCCTGGACCGCCGGTAGTGGCTGGGTGACGCCGCCGACGGGTTCACGGGGGGCCGGAGGCCACACCTGCTGGTCGGACTGGGTGTGCCGAGCCCGGCTCTGCGGCGCGCCATGGCGCGGAGCCACCCCTTGGCCCTGTCCTTGTGCGCGCATCGGGCCCCGCGGCGCGCTGGGCCGCTCCGGCGCCTCCTGCGGGGCGCTGGGCCATTCCAGCGCGTCCTGTGGCGCGCTGGGCCACTGCGGCGCGTCCTGTGGCGCACTCGGCCACCCCAGCGCGTCCTGCGGCCCGCTCGGCTGCCCCTCCAGCGCGTCATAGCCGGGAGGCGGCGTTCCGCGGCCGCGACGCCCGCCGTGGCGCTGCGGCATTCCGCGGCCGGGCAGCTCGCCCCCTGACGGCACCCGAGGGACCGGCGCCGTCTCGGCGCCGGGCGGCACCTCCTCCCCGGACTCCATGCCCGGCCCGGAATACGGCCCTTGGCCGGATCCTGTGCCGTGCTCAGGAGGCAGGGCGTGACCGGAGTGCCGTCCACGGCCGGGCGGTTGGGTGCCGGGGCCGGAGTGGGAGCCGAGGCCGGGCGGAGGCTCCTGGCTGGGCGGGGGCGGGGGCGGTTCCTCCTCGCGCCGCGGGTCGTTCCTGGGCGAGAACCAGTCGCGCTCGTTCGTGCTCATCCTGCGATCACTTCTTGTCGGTCGAGTAGACGTCCTGAGGCGAGGCCGCGAGCTTGCGCGCGCCCTCCTCGTCCAGGCCGAGATCCACTTCGGCCTCCGGCTGGTACGGCTCCACCACGAAACCCGAGGGCAGCCTGAACACGACACGCGCCCCCGGCAGCTCGGACGGCGGCACCTCGAAGAAGAACCGCCCGCTCGTCCACAGGCCCGGCTGCACCCACCGGAAGGCCAGCGTGTAAGTCTCGGTCACCCGGTCCGTGGCGGCGAACTTCTTGCCGTCGGCGGTCAGCAGCACCGGCTGCGCCAGGTGGTAGGGCTTGAGACTGGACATGGCCGAGGCGTTGACGATGAGGAAGAGGTTGTCCGTCCCGATCGTCTGGTCGCCGAGCTTGATCGACTTGGCGGCGACGAACGAGTCCAGCCGCACGGAGAACCGTTTGGCGTCCACGATCTCGCCCTTGCCGCCCGTGTAGGTGAGCGGATCGGTGATCTCGCCCTCTCCCCTGTGCAGGGTCTGCAGCGCCACGGCCGCACCCAGCAGCACCAGCCCGACGGCGAGGCTGAGGAGTTTGGCCCCGATCCCGGGCCGCCGGCCGGCCCGCCTACCGCGGCGAGCAGGCGCGACCGCTGATCGTTGCTGTGTAACGGTCACGCCGCGTCACCCTTTTTGACGGTAAGCGTCACCCGCGCCTTGACCTCGGGGACGAGCTTCTTGTCGCCGGGATCCTTGGGGACGATCTGCCAGCGAGGGGTGGGGTCATTGAAGCCGCCCTCGAATTCGAAGGCGGCCACGTCCATGGACATCTTCTCGGGCGGCTGCTCGTTGTCCTTCAGCCGGTAACGCACGATGACCCGGCTGATCATTCCCGGGTGGAGCTGGCGGCTCTCGCCGCCCCCCTTGCCCTGTGCGAAGACGAACGGCCCCGCGTCCTTGTCGAAGGCAGGAGTGATCTTCAGCAGCGAGGTGGCGAAGAAGTTGGAACCGACGGCCTGCGTCGGATTCTGCCCCGGCAGACCGACGGGGACGGTCTCATCACCTTCGTTGGTGACGTCGAAGACCAGCTCCACGAAGCGCTTGTCCTCGTCGAACTGCGTCTTGGCCCTCTCCACGGTCACGCGCGACTCGACGAACTTGGTGGAGTAGAGGCCCTGGTCGAGCACCGCGCCCTGGCCCAGAGGCTCCGGCTCGTCAGGGGCCTCGCGCAGACCGCCAAGTAGAGCGGTGATGCCGACGGCGGTGAACGCCACCAAGGCAACAGCGGGCACCACTACCGGGCGTCTGGGCTTTTCACTGCTTGCGCCGGAGGGTTCCGTCATGGGTAAGGATGGTAGTAGGTCTCGTCTGTCCCATCTGCCGCAATGCTCCCATCGGGCAGGGAGAATTGCCGAGAAACCCTGCCGCTGTGGGGCTCGAAGCTCATACGCTGTCACGGAGCGGAAAGGGCTGGCCCCTACCCCCTAATGACATATCGGCGGCCGGAGGGTCACGTGACGGACGTGCATCCCGAGCATGCCCAGCTACAGGCGGACCGCATCTACCTGGGCTGGCAGTACATCCTGCTGCATCCCGACCCAGGCCCGCCGCCCAAACGCCCCTCGCCCGCCGAGGAGCCGCCGCCCGCCGCCGCACCCGATGCCGCCGAGCAGGAGCTGCTGCGCCGCGAGCGCCGCCAGGAGGACATGCTCAACCAGCCGGTGCGGATCTTCCGGACGTTCATGCTGGTGCTGGCCGTGCTCATCCTCGCGGCGGCCGTCGCGGGCTACCTCGCGTGGCCGTTCGCGCTCGCGGGGCTCACCGCGGCCGGAGGTGTGGCGGCCATCTGCAGTTACGCGCTGCTGCAGGGCGACAGGGCGGTCAAGTACCGCGTGCTGGAGCAGCAGGCCAGGGACGAGCGCCTGCGGGAGGAACGTGACAAGGAGCTGTTCCGCGCGCAGGAGGAGCACGCTCAGCGCTACCGCGAGTGGCAGGAATCCAAGGAGCGCCACGACAGGCAGCTCAGCTGGTACGCGGTCGCCGTACCCGACGAGATCGACCGCATCGACGTGGCGGGCGGCACGTTGCCCGGCTGGTCGGCGCTGATCACGCTGCTCGGGGCCACACGGCTCTACAGCGGCGGCCACCTGACCGTGCTCGACCTGTCCGAGGGCGCGATCGCGAAGGACCTGATCGAGCTGGCCCGCAAGGGCGGCGACGACCCGCTGGTCTGGGTGCTGCCGGTCGATCTGCCGAGGCTCGACCTGGGGGCCACGCTCAAGCCTGAGGCGTTCGCGGACGTGCTGGCGCACGTGGTGAGCGTGAGCGAGGAACACCGCACCACGCGCGACCTCAGCTTCGACAACGCGATCCTGGAGCGGGTGCTGGAGGTGCTCGGCGAGAACGCCACGATCAGCCAGGTCACGGCCGCACTGCGGGCGCTGGCCCAGGTGGGCGACCCGCGTGACGACCTGAGGTTCGGGCTGATCACGGCGACCCAGCTGGAGCGCATCGGCACGCTGTTCGGGCGCGGGGTGAGCGACCGGGTGGTGATCGAGCGGGCCTGGGCGCTGGAGTCGCAGCTGCGCAAGCTGGAGACGCTGGGCACGGAGGCCGTGCGGCTGCCGCCGGCCAGGCTGCGGGTGGTGAGCATGGACCGGCAGGCGGGCGTGTTCGGCAACCGGGTGCTCGGGACGTACGTGGCCACGGCCCTCACTCACATCCTGCGCCAGTCCGCCGCCTCCGACCGGCCCTGGTACCACACGATCATTGTGGCGGGCGCCGACAAGCTCAGGGGCGACGTGCTCGACCGGCTGATGGACGCCTGCGAGACCTCCCGTACCGGACTGGTCCTGACTTATCGGTCTTTGACCCCCACGGTGCGGGAGCGGCTGGGCAGAGGGCATGCGGCGGTGGCGTTCATGAGGCTGGGCAACGCCGAGGACGCGCGGGTCGCCAGCGAGCACGTCGGCACCGAGCACCGGCTGGAGCTGGCCCAGCTCACCGAGACGATCAGCGAATCGCTGCCCGGGCTCGACGGCGGCTACACCTCGACGATCTCGCAGATGGACGACGACAGGGAGGCCCGGGACGAGAGCCACGCCGACCTGGCGGGCGACATCACCGAGTCCACCGAGTGGGGCAGGACCGCAGACAAGATCTCGGAGAAGGAGCGGGTGCTGCAGCGCTCGCGCGAGTTCCTCGTCGAGCCGCACCAACTCCAGCAGCTCCCCACGACCTCCGTGATCGTCACGGACGCCACGGCCCAGGGCCGGCGCGTACGCCTAGCCGACGCGAACCCGGCCATTCTGACCTTTCCCAAGACCACGCTCGGCGAGCTGGAGGAGGTACGCGAGGCCGTGCTGGCGCTCGATCCCAAGGCGCAGGACGGCGATGGAGAGCCCCCACCGAACCTCGGGCCACCACCGCCACGCCTGGACTGGCGCAAGGGCAGGTAATGACATGGTCAATGTCAAGGTGACGAGCTGACGGTTGGCGGAATTTAACAAAGAACCGTCTGTGGGGGAATGAAATGCAGCCGAGTGTGTCGCTCAGTGGGCCCTGGTATCGAATCCAGTCGATCGCAGCACCCTCGCGAAGCTCGTCGGCGGAGTGGGATTTCGTCACCGTGCTGCCCGCGGTGCTGTCGGCCGCGCAACGCGGCCGGCCGTTCGTGATCGGGTGGCTGTCGCGAGGATCCGGCGCGCCGCTCGAGCTCATCACGAACGCGGGGCCGCTCTCGCCGCCGCGCCAGCCACGCAGGTCCACCGACGCGCCTGAGTTTCCGAACGGGCCACAGCCGCTGCTGTTCCCCGGAGGGGCCCGCGGCGTCCAGCTCGACGAGGAGTATCTCGCCGACCTGGCGGACCTGGTGTGGACGCCGTGCCCGGGCCGGCAGGCGCCGCCGCTGGGGAGCAAGGGGCGCGAGTTCGACCCTGACGAGCTCAGGCGTCCGACCTTGTTCGAGTCGACGCTGGTGACGCTCATGTCGCGGCCGTTCGCCTGGCTGGTGGTGGCCGAGCCGACCGACCTGCTCGACGCCGAGGTGGCGCACCTGCGTACCCAGCTCAACGTGCTCAGGCAGTACGGCGACGCGTCGGAGCGGTCCCGCTTCGACGCCGAGCGGGCAGAGCGGCGCATGCAGGAGCTGGACGCGTTCAGGGAGGCGGGGCTCTGGAACGTACGCGTGCTGGCCGGGGGCGCCACCGCCGAGGAACTGCGGCAGATCGCGCCCGTGCTGGTCGGGTCGGTCGAGATGAGCCAGCACCCGTACCGGCTGCGTAGCTCGCACGGCGCGGCCTACTCGCTGCCGGAGGCCCTCGCCATCACCATGCAGGACCCGGCCGACGGCGCCGCCGCGCCGTTCGCCGCCACCGCCGGCGCTCTCGCCGCGCTGGCCGGGCTGCCCAGGCGGGAGGTCCCCGGGGTACGCGTGCTCGAGTCGGGCTTCTTCGACGTGACGTCCGAGGCCGACGAGGGCGAGCTGGAGCTGGGGGAGATCCTCGACGGGCAGGACAGGGGGGTCGGGTCGTTCCGGGTGCCGCTGGCCACGCTCAACCGGCACGCGTTCGTCACGGGAGCGACCGGCTCCGGCAAGTCGCAGACCGTGCGTCACCTGCTGGAGCAGCTCAGCAGGGCCGGCATCCCGTGGCTGGCCATCGAGCCTGCCAAGTCCGAGTACGCCGCCATGGCCGGACGCCTCGACGAACCGATCACGGTCATCAACCCGTCGGCCCCTGACGGCGTGCCGTTCAGCATCAACCCGCTCGAACCCGAGCCCGGCTACCCCGTCCAGGCCCACATCGACATGGTCAGGGCGCTGTTCATGGCGGCGTTCGACGCCGAGGAGCCGTTCCCGCAGATCATGTCCCTCGCGCTGCAGCGCGTCTACGAGGCGACCGGCTGGGACGTCGTCACGGGCGGCGCCGTGCCCGGCTCGAACGTCCCGCCCAGCATCCCCACCCTCGAACAGCTCCAGCAGCACGCCATGGACGTGATCAAGGAGATCGGCTACGGCCGCGAGGTCCAGGCGGACGTCGAGGGCTTCATCTCGCTCAGGCTCCGGTCCTTGCGGGTCGGCTCGGCCGGGCGCTTCTTCGAGGGCGGCCACCCCGCCGACATCGGCGGCCTGCTCGAACGGGACGTCGTGCTGGCGATCGAGGACGTGGCCAACGACGAGGACAAGGCGTTCCTCATGGGGACGCTGATCATCAGGATCGTGGAGCACCTGCGCATGCGGGCGCGCAGGGAGAAATCCCATGAGCTGCGCCACGTCATCGTGATCGAGGAGGCGCACCGGCTGCTGCGTGACCGCGGCCAAGGCCGGGCCTCCACGCACGCGGTGGAGCTGCTGGCCGGGCTGCTCGCGGAGATCCGCGCGTACGGCGAGGGCATCGTGGTGGCCGAGCAGATCCCGACCAAGCTCGTCTCCGACGTCGTCAAGAACACCGCGCTGAAGGTCGTGCACCGCCTGCCGGCGGAGGACGACAGGAAGCTCGTCGGCGCCGCCATGAACCTCAGCGAAGAGCAGTCCCGCCACGTGGTCTCCCTGCAGCCGGGCTCGGCCGCGGTCTTCGCCGACGGGATGGACCGGCCGCTGCGGGTTCGCATACCGCTGGGGGAGTCTAGGGAGAAGGTGCTGCCCGGGCCGCCGCCGCCCATCCGCGGCCGCCGGTCCGCGGCGTGCGGCGCGACCTGCCGTACCGGGCAGGCGTGCACGCTGGTCGAGCTGCGCGAAGCCGACGTGCTCGCCGACGCGCCCGACTGGGCCTGGTTGAGGATCTGGTGCGACACGGTCGTGCTCGCCTTCGTCAGCAACCGGCCGCTGCCGGGGGTGCCGCGCGTCCTTGCGGCCGCCTGGTCCGACCTGCCGGCGCGGCGCAGGGAATGCCTGCTGGCGACCCTGATCGACCGCTCGGTGCAGCGGCGCGCGTGGTCGCTGCGCAGCTGGTTCGATCCTTCGCTGCTCACGGAGAAGGCGGCCGAGACCGCTACGCGGCTGCTCGCCGGGCTCGAGGGCGGCGGGGAGCGGCCGGGGGCGTCGTGGGTGATCCCCCAGGTCCGGTGGTTGCACGAGGTGGACAGGCTCTTCCCGTACGGCCAGCCCGCCCCCAACCTGCGCAGCCCGGCGCCTCCCATGGAGTACGCCCTCTTCCGCCAGCCGCCGAACGGCAACGGCTCCGCCCCGGACCTCGTCCATACGGAGCTGCTGGGCCATCGGGCCAAGGCGCTGCGGCACCACCCGCTCTCGATGGAGATAGACCGGAACCGGGCGCTCGCGTGGCGGGTGATCCTGGGGGACGACGAGAACGAAGGGGTCCAGCGGGACATCACGACGGTGGCGATCGGGATCGAGGCGTCGGCTCGAGTGCGTCATGTGGGGCAGACGATGGGGGCCGGATGGCTGGAGGGCGTACTGTCCTGGCCTCGGCGTTTCGTCCTGCCGTTCGACCACGACGGCGCCCCGGAGATCGCCTTCGCCGACTCCGCCCCGAGCCTCGCCTGACCCCTCGGCCCCTTCGGGGGACAGAGGGGCGTCACCGGTCGCGGCGGCGCTCGATGCGCTTGCGGCGGGCCACCTCGTGCTTGTGGTCCGCCGCCTCCCGCCGCCGAGCCCGCCGGTCGTCCACGGCCTCCGCCTTGCGGCTCTCCAGCTCCAGCCGCAGGGCCTCCTGGGAGGCCGTGCTCCGGCTGGACACCTTGGCCGCGGCCCGGGCCGCCAGCTTCGCGGCGCGCTTGGGGTTGACGCGCTTGACCTCCCGTCCCTGCGACGGGACAGCGGGCGAGGAGGCCGCCCCCCCGAAATGTCGGCCTGACGAGGCCGCTTCCGGCACACCGGACATCCCATGGAAGGGCGGATACGGTGAAGCCTCGCCCGGGCTACCAACCGGGCCGCGTTTTCGTGTGCATCTCCAGACTATCCGCCAACGCCGACTAGGATCCTTGGGCATGACCCAGCTTCCTCTGCGGGCCCAGCTCGCCAGCGCCCTGGGCCGCAGCGCGGCCACGCTGTCCAGGATGACCGGGCGCGGAGACGGTTCGGTGATCGGCGGGCGAGTGGGCCTGCTGCTCGAGCCCGACCTCCTGCGCAAGCTGGCCCGTGACCGCAAGCTGGCCCTGGTCAGTGCCACCAACGGCAAGACCACCACGACCAGGCTGATCACGTCGGCGCTGCTCGAGCTCGGCGAGGTCGCCACCAACGCGTTCGGCGCCAACATGCCCGCCGGCCACGTCTCGGCGCTCTCCCAGCACAAGGCCGCCCCGTACGGCGTGCTGGAGGTGGACGAGAAGTACCTGCCGGAGGTGCTCGACACGACCGGCGCGAGCGTCGTGTGCCTGATGAACCTCAGCCGCGATCAGATGGACCGTGCCGCCGAGATCTGGCTGCTCGCGCAGAAGTGGCGCAGGGCACTGTCCGGCAAGCCCACCCACGTCATCGCCAACTGCGACGACCCGCTCGTGACCTGGGGCGCCTCCACGGCCGCCAAGGTCACGTGGGTCGCCGGCGGACAGCGGTGGAAGGAAGACTCCTGGTGCTGCCCCGAGTGCGGCGGCCCGCTCGACCGCAAGAACGCCTTCTGGGCGTGCCGGGAGTGCACGTTCCACCGGCCGGAGCCGCAGTGGGCGGTCGACGACGACGTGGCCATCGACCCGCGCGGGCAGCGCTGGCTGCTCGACATCCAGCTTCCCGGCCTGGCCAACCGTTCCAACGCGGTGATGGCGCTGGCGGTGGCGGAGGCGTTCGGGTTGCCGGTGGAGCGCGCGCTGCCCCGGCTGCGCGAGGTCACCTCGGTGGCCGGCCGCTACACCACCGTCGAGCGCGACGGCCGCCACGCGCGGCTGCTGCTGGCGAAGAACCCGGCGGGGTGGCTGGAGGCGTTCGACGTGGCCGACCCGCAGCTACCGATCATCCTCTCGGTCAACGCGCAGGGCCCCGACGGCCGTGACACCTCGTGGCTGTGGGACGTCGACTACCGCATCCTGCGCGGGCGGCCCGTGTTCGTGACCGGCGAGCGCCGCCTCGACCTGGCGCTCAGGCTCGACGTGGCGGACGTGCCGTTCACGCTGTGCGGCACGTTCACCGAAGCCCTCGCCATGCAGCCGCCCGGCCGCGTCGACGTGATCGCCAACTACACCGCCTTCCAGCACATCCGATCGGAGTTCGGCCGTGCCGTCTGACAGCGCCCTGCGCATCGTCTGGATCTACCCCGACCTGCTGAGCACGTACGGCGACCAGGGCAACGTGCTTGTCCTGGAGCAGCGTGCGCACCGCAGGGGCATCGAGACGGAGACGATCCACGTACGCTCGGCGGACCCGGTGCCGGAGACCGGCGACATCTACCTCATCGGCGGCGGCGAGGACCGCCCGCAGATCCTGGCCGCCGAGCGCCTGCGCCGGGACGGCGGCCTCCACCGCGCGATCGCCCACGGCGCCGCCATGCTGGCGGTGTGCGCCGGATACCAGATCATGGGCAGCACGTTCGGCGGCGAGGAAGGCCAGCCCGTGGACGGCATCGGCCTCCTCGACATCGCCAGCTCCCGCGGGCCGGCGCGCGCGGTGGGCGAGCTGGTGGCGGAGGTGGACGCCGCGCTCAACCTCCCCACGCTGACCGGCTTCGAGAACCACATGGGCGTCACCCACCTGGGCCCCGGCGTCAAGCCCCTGTCCAGGACCATCGTGGGCGTGGGCAACGGCGACGGGTTCGAGGGGTGCTACGCGGGTCACGTTGTGGGGACGTACCTGCACGGGCCCGCGCTGGCCCGCAACCCGGCGCTGGCCGACCTGCTGCTGTCGTGGCGGGTGGGTGAGCTGGTGCCGCTCGACGACTCCCGCTACGAGGCTCTCCGCCAGGAACGCCTGGCAGCCGTCCTGCCCAGCTGACCTTCCGTCATGGCGCTCTGCCGCGGGTGCGCGGGGGCCGGAGGTGGGGCGCGCCGGTCGGCGGCAGAGGCCTCACCGAATCGCTTCATGGCTAGCCGATTCGAGATCACAGGTGCGGGCTGGTGCTGTTTCCCGAAAGCCGATCGTATGGCACTGCATGGCTGGTGTGGCCGCGGACGCCCATGGTGGTCGTCGCGGTGAAGAGTGAGTTGAGCAGCGCCTCCTCGACCGAGTCCATGACCGCGGCGAACACGGGGTTCAGCCGATCGTCGGGTATGGGCGGGAGTTGCGGTGGCGCCGTGGTGAAGGCGATGGCGTAGTCGCCGCTTCCGTTGGAGTACGACGCCCCTACACGGCCCATCGCGAAGATCGCCCGACGGGCGAGGCGGCCGAGTTGGCGTGCGTCGAGTGGCGCGTCGGTGGCCACCACGATCATGCAGGAGTTGCCGGTGGGCTCGTGTTGAGTGACTCCTGGGATGAGTTCGTCGACCGGCATCGGGATTCCCCGGACGGTCAACACACCGCCGAAGTTCGCCTGGACAAGCGCCCCGACCGTGACAGGAGTACCATCCACCACCGGCTGCCGGGATGAGGTGCCGATACCGGCCTTGAATCCCAGAGCCGTCGTCCCGGTGCCCGCCCCCACGCATCCCTCTGCAGGCAGTCCGCCGGATGCTCCTTCCAGCGCGTCGAGAACGTGCCGTTCGATGATCGGGCGGCGCCGGATATCGGACAGGAAGCCGTCGTTGGTCTCTCCCACCACGGGGTTGAACGAAAGCCCGTCCGGGCAGCGGTCCATCAGATAGCTGAGCAGCGCGTCAGCCGCTCGGAACGCCGACAACGTGGCGGTCAGGACGACAGGTGACTCCAGCATGCCGAGTTCGTCGATCTGGGTCGAGCCGACCAGCTTGCCATATCCGTTACCGGTGTAAACAGCCGCTGACAGCCCTCGCCGTTCGGTGGTCAGGTGCTGGGGAACGATGGCGGTGACCCCGGTGTGCAGATCGACGCCGTCGTCGATGGTGGTGTGACCTACCAAGACGCCTTCGACATCGCTGATCGCGTTCAACGGTCCGGTCGGCAAGGCCCCGACGACGATGCCCAGCGCGCGCGCCCGCACGCGTGCCCTCGTGGATGGGGTGAGGTGATTGTCCATGATGTTCCTGTTGTCGGTGTTACGATCTGCCGGTGCGCGAGGCGTTACGGCATCTGGCGGGCCGCGTCTGGTGGTATCCCCATGACGAGGACGATGACAATGTGCAGGGAGGCGTCGCGGTCATCGCCGACCATGCGGGCTCCATTGTGGTCGACGCCGGCAACAGCCCATCGGCCGCGCACCGGATACAGGCGGCGATCGAGGCCGCCGGGCTACCGGCCGCACGGCAGCTGATCTATACGCATCACCACTGGGATCATGTCTGGGGCGCGTGCGCGTGGTCGGATGTGGAGATCATCGGTCACCGGGCAGGCGCCCGCATTCTGGAGGCGGAGACCCGACGCCCGTGGAGTCACCGCTACCTGCGTGACGAGGTTGAGGCGAATCCTCGGCTCGGCCCCAGTTTCCGAGCACGCGCATGGGCGATGCCCTCCTGGGAGGGATTCGCAGTGATTCCTCCGCACACCGAGTTCGATGACGTGCTCACCCTGCCGAGCGGAGTCGAGGTGAGACACGTCGGAGGACGGCATGCCGAGGACTCGACGGTGGTAGCCGTACCGGACTCCGGTGTGCTTCTGCTGGGAGACTGCTTCTACCCGCCGCCGTTCCATCTGCGTGAGCCGGGCGACGGATATGCCGTCGACCTGGTCGAGTTCCTGCTTGACGAGTACGCGCGCTATGACTGGTACGTCGACAGCCATCACCGTCCGCGATCGGCACAGGACGTGCGGGACGTACTCGGCACCACGTCCAGTTGAGGGCTGTGATCGTGACCGGCCAGCCAGTGGGGCGCATTCGTCAACACCATCCTGGTGCTCTCTTGGAGGGACTTGCTGAGCTTTGCGGACAGGTCCCTCCAAGTGAGCGACATCTTCCTCGTTCCTCGGTGGTCAGGCCGCGTGGCTTGTACCCGCGGCGGCGGACTGTGCGAACCGTTCGGTCCGCATGGCGGATCTTCCCGATGACAGGTGAACGATCCGTCAGGCTCCCAGGCTCGCGCCGCGCACGAACTCCTCAACCGAGGTCGGCTTGATCTCCGCGTAGCGATCGTTGTCCAGGTTGTCGAACTTGCCCTTCCCGGTCACCATGCACCACTGGTACTGCAACGCCACGTAGTCGAAGGGATTCTGCGTCGCCTTGGCCCGGCGCTCGATTTCGGAGCGCAGTTCGTCGGCCGTGCCCAGCGTCCGCAACTCCAGTTTCCGGCCTGTGCCGCGCTCGACCGCCGCGTGGAACTGGCGCATCGAGACGACCTCACCGGCGAAGCGCACCGTGCCTCCGTTCGCCAGAGCCGGGTCCAAGACGGCGGCGGCGGTGTAGGCGGCCGTGTCCTGGACGGTGGTCAGATCCAGCGGCTGGTCGGGGTCGCCCCAGTGCGACAGGGTGTCCTTCTCCCAGTCGATGAGATCCATGAAGCCCACCATCACCTCGACGAAGGCCCCGTTAAGCACCGAGAGGACGCTGAGGGGGGTTTCAGCGAAGCCCGCTGCCGCCTGCCGCCGCCAGTCGATCATGAAGTTGTCGCCGTCGTCGAGCCTGGTGATATCGATGGCGAAGTCCGAGGGGACAAACCGGGCCGCTCCGGCCTGCTCGGCCGCCGTCAGCAGGTTCGCCTGCCCGTCCACGATGAGGTCGGGACCGCCCTGGACGGCGGAGACGACGGTTTGTGCCCCGCCGATTGCGGTGGCCAGCCGGTCGGTGGGGTCGGTGATGTCGCCCTCGACCAACTCGACTCCCTTGGCCTTCAGGGCATCGAGGGCCTGCTTCTTCTCGCCGACGGCCCCGGGGCGCACCAGCGCGCGCACGGTCGCGCCCTTGGCCAGGAAGGCCGACACGAGCCGGTTGCCAAGCAGCCCGGTCGCCCCCACCAGGAACACCTTTGCCTGTGCTGTCATTGTCGTTGCATCTCCTTGAGTAGCCACGCTGTATCGCGTGGGCGGTACGGCGGATGAGCAGCATGTGTCCGATCACGGGCATGGTCTGTTCGGCCCGCTTCGGGTGGTCGACTGTGAAGGTAAACTCTGAAACCGGTTACAAGGTCAAGTGGTGAAGGTGGACACCATGCGCATCGGGGAACTGGCCAGGCGTACCGGAGTCGATGAGCAACTGCTCCGCTATTACGAAAAGCAGGGCCTGCTGGTGCCCGAGCGGTCCGCCAATGGCTACCGCGAGTACGACGAGGCCGATGTGGGCGCCGTGCGGAAGATCCGGGGGTTGCTGGCCGCCGGGCTGTCCACGACCACCATCGCCGAGGTCAGCTCATGTCTGCGCGATGACTCGCTGCCGACCCCCGCGTGCGCGGGGGTCGTCGAGCGGCTGCGCGGCGAACGCGAGCGAATCGACCAGGTCATCCAGGGCCTCCTGGACGCCCGCGCCGCCCTCGACGACGTCATCCGCCGTGGGGAGGGTGCGGGCTCCCCAACGCCGGACGTTCGCACTACGGTGTCGAACTTTGCGGGCAGGCCGGGCGACTCGCGGCCACGGGCCGCATCGAACGCGACGGGCCGCATAGAACTCAATCTTCGTTAGAGTGTTTTCGCGCTGGTCAGGGGGTTTCGTGCCTGCCGTCATCGGCTCCAAGAGCTGGACGTAGATTCCTGGCCACCCAACCCCGACACCGGCATGTCCCGACCTGAGACCCGAACAAGTCCGCCACCGCCGAGCTGAGCTAAGCGTTGCCGCCCCAGGCCTTGGGAGATGCGCACGCCGACCAGATCGAGTCCGTGAGCCGCGCCGGCGGTCAACCCGGCCCACTGTCCCGGGCGGCCGGCCGCTGCGCGGGGCGGAGATGCTGATCCGCAGGCCACCCGCCGAGGTGTTCCAGGCGTTTGCGGATCCGGACGTCACGACCAGGTTCTGGTTCACGAAGAGCACCGGCAAGCTGACGCCGGGCGCGCACGAGAGTGGGCACAGCCGGACGGGCGACGAGGTCGTCGCCCACGTGGCAGCCTCGGTCGGTGGCTTCACCATCGTGCTGTGCGCGGCGAAGGCCCTGTTGGAGCGGGGCATCGAGTTGAACGCCGCACGCGACGCCCACCCCGGCAATCTGGTGACGGGTCAGTAGACCAGCGCCTGCGCGCCCTCGCTGACCGCTTCCTCGACGAACGCCGGAGCGCCCGCGATGCGGACCCCCTCCACCACGTCGTCCACGGTGATGTTCCTGCGGGCCGCGCACTGGGTGCAGAGCGTCACCCGCCCTCCTGCCAGCACGGCATCGAGCAGATCCACGAGCGGCGCGGCATGCGGCAGGCTGAACTCCTTGGCCCTCCCCGGCAGCGCGAACCACGACGCCTCGCCGGTCAGCCAGAGAGAAACGGGCACACCGCTCGCGAGCGCGGCGGCCGCGACCGTGAACGCCTGGTTGCACCGCTCAGGAGCATCCGCCCCGGCGGTCACCTTGATCACCAGTGATCGTCCCATACCGCCACCCTAACGCCCCGGCCCGCGACGAAGGACTCCGATCGGAGACTCCGCGGAACGCTGATCACTCGGGAAGTGAGCCGGGCCGGTCCTGCGCCGTTTCCTGACGGTCTTCGCGGGCCGGTGCGCAGTTCTGGTCGCAGCCGCTGAAGCGGGCCGTGTTCACCGGGGCGAAGTCCGAGGCCGGCACGTCCTGCAGCGCCGCCACCATGGTGTCCTTCCAGATCGGCCCGGGCACCGAGGCGCCGGCCACCGCGCCGAAGTACCGGCCGCCGATCGTGACCCCGGTCAGCTTGTACCGCTGGGAGCCACGTGGGTCGCCCAGGCTGACCGCCCCCGCGAGGTCGGGTGTGAACCCGGCGAACCAGGCCGTGGCGTACCCGTCCGTGGTGCCCGTCTTGCCCGCCGCCGGGCGGCCGATGCCGCCGACCCCGCTCATCGTGCCCTTGGTGAACACGCCGGACAGGACGTGCGCGGTGGCGTCGGCCACCTCCGGGTCCAGCGCCTTGCGGCACGACGGCTCGTACGAGCTCGTCGTGCCCGCACTCGCGTCGGTCACCTTGGTGATGACCATGGGCGCGCAGTACGTCCCGCGCGCCGCGACGGCCGCGTACGCGGTGGCCACGGTTACCGGGTCCATCTCGTTGATCCCGAGTGTGAACGTCTCGTACTCCTGCAGCGGGCCACCGTCCGCCCGCCTGATGCCCAGCGACTTGGCCGTCTCCACCGTCTCGCACAGGCCGACCCGCTGCTCCAGCGCCATGAAGAACGTGTTCACCGACCCCCATGTGCCGGTCGCCAGCGTCTTGAAACCGGGCGAGCCCTCGTCATTGGTGACCGTCCAGGACGGAATGCCCATGTTCTGGCCCTTGCAGTTCTTGAACGAGGCATAGCCGGGGGCGGTGTAGGCGTTGGTCACGCTGATCCCGTCGTCGATCTTCATGCCCTGCTCGAGCGCCGTGATCAGCGTGAACGTCTTGAACGTCGAGCCCGCCTGGAAACCGATCAGCCCGCCGTGCCGCTTGTCCGCCACCGGGTTGTAGGAGATCTCCTTCCGCTTGGCCGAACGGCCGTAGGGCCGGCTGGCGGCCATCGCCTTGATCTTGCCCGTGCCCGGCTCGACCAGCGCCTCGGCGGCGACGGGGTGGTCCGACGCGAACACGTGCCTGCTGATCGCCGTCTCCGCCGCCCGCTGCGCCTTCGGGTCCAGGGTCGTGTAGATCTTCAGGCCACCACGCTGGAACCGCTGCTCCCTGATCCGCTGCGTCTTGCCGAAGGCGGGGTTGGTGAGCAGCTCATAGCGTACGTACTCGCAGAAGTAGGGATACGGGCTGTCCTGGCATCCATTAGGCGCGTCGACCCCCTTGTAGCCGAGCTTCTCCGCCTTGGCCCGCGCCGCCTGCTCCGGCGTGATCCGGCCGAGCTGCGCCATCCGGTCCAGCACCACGTTCCGGCGCTCCAGCAGTAGCTTGCGGGCCTGCTTGCCGAGCTCGGGGTCGGTCCTGTTGGGGTTCTGGACGGCTCCGGCCAGGGTCGCCGCCTGGGCCAGGCTCAGGTCGGCCGCAGAGACGCCGAAGAAGCGCCGCGCCGCCGCTTCCACGCCGTTGGCGCCCGCCCCGAAGTAGGCGATGTTCAGGTATCTACGGAGAATCTCGTTCTTGCTGTATTTCTGCTCGACGCCCATCGCGTACCGCAACTCCTTGAGCTTGCGCGCGTAGCTGGCCTCCAGCGCCTTGTTCTTGCCCTCCTCGGTGCCGGCCGAGTTCAGCAGGACCTGCTTGACGTACTGCTGGGTGATCGACGAGCCGCCCTGGGCGATGCCGCCCGAGCTGAGGTTCTTGGCCAAGGCCCGGATCGTGCCCTCGAAGTCGATCGCGCCGTGCTCGTAGAAGCGGTAGTCCTCGATGGCGACGATCGCCGTCCTCATCACATCGGCGATCTGGTCCAGGCGTACGACCTTGCGGTTCTCGGCGTAGAACTGGGCGATGCGGTCGCCCTTGGCGTCGTACACGACGGAGGTCTGGGCCAGGGGCGGCTCTTCGAGCTGGGCGGGCTTGAGATCCAGCGTCTCGGCCGCCGAGACGACCAGCGTGCCCGTGCCGCCCACGGCGGGTAGCGCGAGCGCGGCCACCACGGCGCCGGCGGACACGGCCGCTCCGATCAGACGGGCAAGGCTCGACAAAGGGCGCGAAGGGGACATGGGCGTCATGACAGCACAAGGCCATTCTTACTGTCCAAGACCGATATGCCTTCTTCATCGATATCGGAATGGATATCGAGCGAAGGAGGACCACGCGGATCGAGGCCGTACGGCAGGCCAGGGCCACTACGCTTGGGGAGCATGGAAGAACCTGAGGTGCACCCCGACCTGGAGCACATCGCGTTCCTGCTCGGGCGGTGGGAAGGCGCCGGCGTGGGCGGTTACCCGACGATCGAGAGCTTCAACTTCGGTCAGGAGATCGAGTTCGGGCACAACGGGAAGCCGTTCCTGTCCTACGTGAGCCGCACCTGGCTGCTCGACCAGGACGGCAACCGGGTCAAGCCGCTGGCCACCGAGTCGGGATACTGGCGTGCCCAGCCCGACAGGCAGATCGAGGTGGTGCTCGCGCACCCGACCGGGATCGTCGAGATCTACATCGGCGAGGTGGTCTTCCACAAGATCGAGCTGCGCACGGACGTCGTCGCCCGCACCGCCTCGGCCAAGGAATACACCGCGGGCCACCGGCTGTACGGGCTGGTCAACGGCAACCTCATGTGGGCGTACGAGATGGCGGCCGTGGGTCACCCGCTCACGGACCATATGTCGGCGGAGCTGAAGAAGGTAGCTTGACCCGTTATGAGCACGCCCTTCACCGCTGACGCCGTCGAGGCGATCAAACGCCACATGAACGACGACCATGCCGAAGACGCGCTGATCATCGTGCGAGGGCTCGGCGGCCGCCCGGCCGCCACCTCGGCGGTGACGAGTGACGTGGACGCCGAGGCGATCGAGTTCACCGTCGACGGCGGGGAGCGGGTGCGGGTGCCCTGGGGAGAGACGCTCACAGAGCGGGCCCAGGTGCGAAAGGCCGTGGTGCGGCTCTACCGGGACGCGTGCGGCAAGCTCGGCATCGCGGCACGAGGCGAGCACTGACCCGAGAACATGAAGAAGGGCCCCAGGCCTACTCCGCCTGCCGAGCAGGCGGGCCGGATGGACCAAGGCCGGGATAGGATCCCGCCCTCCGGCTGCCAGGGGCCCCGGTGGTTGCCTCGAATTCGCCGTACGTCACGAGACGAGACAACAGTCCGCGGCGTTAGCGGACAACCACCTCGCTAGTCCAACTATGAATCACCATTGTTTGGACCACCTCCTTTCCGCGTACCAAAGAAGCTATGCGCTCCTGCTCGGAGGGGGCAAGTGAATATCGGTGGACCGTCCGGCGGCCCAGCGCAAGGTGCGGACGATGCGCCTAAACTCAGGACATGACCGAGACGCAGTGGCATGAGGAACTCCGCGCCAAG
Organism: Nonomuraea sp. NPDC049784; assembly: GCF_040659615.1. Lineage (NCBI taxonomy): Bacteria > Bacillati > Actinomycetota > Actinomycetes > Streptosporangiales > Streptosporangiaceae > Nonomuraea > Nonomuraea sp. NPDC049784. The sequence continues at coordinate 1,552 of NZ_JBFAMX010000013.1, read as the reverse complement.
GGCTACCGGGTCACCCCCCAGCGTCAGCTTGTCCTTGAGGCGGTCAAGTCGTTGGAGCACGCCACGCCGGAGGAGATCTGCGTCAAGGTCCGCGAGACCGCCCGCGGCGTCAACATCTCGACGGTCTACCGCACGCTGGAGCTGCTCGAAGAGCTCGGCATGGTCACCCACACCCACCTCGGGCACGGCGCGCCGACCTACCACCTGGCCGCCGAGGCCGATCACGTGCACCTGGTGTGTCGGGGCTGCGACGAGGTGTTCGAGGTGCGGCCCGAGCTGGCGGAGGGGCTGGTCAAGGGGCTGGACGAGGAGCTGGGGTTCATCGCGGACGTGCATCACCTGACGGTCTTCGGCAGGTGTCGCAACTGCCGATAGGCGCCCGGCCTCCCGTCTTCGGGCACTGTCATGACTGCCTATAGCCTGGATGGCATGCGTAGCCCTCTGCTCGACCTCCCCGGTGCCGTCGCCGCCGACGTGCCGGACTCCGACGTAGCCGCGCACTACGGTGACCTGTTCGCCGAGCAGCGCGCGCTGGCCAAGGGTGAGGCGGTCGTCGACCGCAGCAACCGCGAGGTGGTCCGCGTCTCCGGCACCGACCGGCTCAAATGGCTCAACGACCTGACCTCGCAGAAGCTCGACACGTTGCGGCCCGGCGAGTGGACGCAGACGCTCGACCTCGACCTCCAAGGTCACGTGCAGCACCACCTGACGCTGGTCGACGACGGCGAGAGCGTGCTGGCCCACGTCGAGCCGGGCACCGCGCAGAGCCTGGTCGACTATCTCGACCGGATGCGGTTCATGCTCCGCGTGGAGGTGTCGCGGGCCGACGAGCTGGCCGTGCTGTCCACAGCCACCGAAGACTTCCTGGTGCCGCGCGACGAGCTGCCCGACCACCTGGGCAGGCCCCTGGCGGGGCTGTGGGCTTACGAGGCGCTGCGGATCGAGGCGCACCGGCCGCGGCTGGGGCTCGACACCGACCACAAGACGATCCCCCACGAGGTGGGATGGATCGGCTCGGCCGTGCACCTGAGCAAGGGCTGCTACCGGGGCCAGGAGACCGTCGCCAGGGTGCACAATCTCGGGCATCCGCCGCGCCGCCTGGTGTTCCTGCACCTCGACGGCAGCGTCGACACGCTGCCCCCGCACGGCGCCCCGGTGGTCTTCGAGGGCCAGGAGGTCGGCGAGGTCGGCTCGGCCGCCCGGCACCACGAGCTGGGCCCGATCGCGCTGGCCGTGATCAAGCGGACGGTGCCGCTGGACGCGCCGCTGCTGGCCGGCGGGGTGGCGGCGGCGCAGGAGGTCGTCGTGCCGCCGGACGCGGGCCGCAACGTCAGCATCGACCCCTCGCTTCGCCGCCGCATCCGCTGAGGGCCGCCTAGACCTCGACGATGAGGGTGATCGGGCCGTCGTTGACCAGCGACACCTTCATGTCCGCACCGAAGACACCCGTCTCCACGTGCGCGCCCAACGCGCGCAGCTCCTCCACCACCGCGTCCATCTCAACGCTCAGACACGGCCCGCTGATCGGACGAGCGGCTTCCAGTGAGCCGGC
>NZ_JBFAMX010000012.1:0-64914 GCF_040659615.1 Nonomuraea sp. NPDC049784 | reverse complement strand
TGCCAGCGCAGCAGGTCGTGGATCGTCTTGTCAGTGCCGTCATCACGCCACTTGCTGAAGTAGTAGTACGTCGCGCTCTTGGGCGGCAGGTCGTGTGGCAGATAATCCCATTGGACCCCGGTTCGTCCCTGGTAACGGATCGCGTTAACGATCTCGCGTAACTCGTAGTTGCCCTCGTGGCCGCTGACGGACGGGTGCGCGGCCTTCCACGCCGCGAGTACCGGCTCGATCAACGCCCACTGTGCGTCGGATAAGTCACTCGGGTACGGCTTGCGCTCGCTCACGCGGCCATCCCAGCACATCCCAGCCCGCCAACCGGTGGTAACGCTACAAATCCGTCCGATCACATTGCGACATCACTGGCATGGACTCGCGAAACGCACTCTTAGAGCTTGGTGGGCTCGGTGCTGCTTGTAGAACCGCTCGCGTCGTAGTTACTGTCAAGTCTTCTCGCCATCCCTATGAGAGCGTTCTCGAACTTAGCGACGGCCGTTTGCTCTTCCTGGTGATAGGTCTCCATGAACTTCTCGAAGGTGCGTGACAGCTTCCTGGTCGGCGGAGACGCTGAGGAAGTCCAGAGCACTACGTACCTCGACCCGCGCCTCGATCTCGGCTTCGTGGCAGTCTTCGGACAGGTCGACGATGACCGCGCTGATAGCTGAAAGGTCCTCGTCTTCCTGGTAGGCGATGGTGAGCCGAAGAAGGATTTTTGGCAGTAGCTTGATCGCTCGGTCGGTCAGCGTACTGGCCTGTACTGGGCGCCGACCGTCGCAGACAACAACAGGTCCTGGCCCTCCTCCACCAAGACCCCAACCGCCCCTGGCCGGCCCGTGGCATCGCCCAACACCTCGGCGATGTCACCCTGAACACGATGTATCGGCAGCTATCGCGCTGGGCCGTCAGCCGGCTCATCCGCAAGATCAAACCAGGTGTCTACACCGCCGAAACAATCTCCGCAGCGCTCTTGCCAGCAGCTCAGAAACCTTAACTACCTGGCCTTGGTGCTTCACTCCAAAGCGTGGACACCGGCGGTCATGCAGCGAGCAGCACCTTATCGGAGCGTTGTTCATACCCGGCCGGGCTGACGACGCCATTCGGCAGGCTCTTCTCGCGCCACCCACACCGGCCGCAGCGGATCCCTACGCCTCGATGGCGCTCATGACGTGCTTGATCCGCGTGTAGTCCTCGAAGCCGTAGATCGACAGGTCCTTGCCGTAGCCGGAGTGCTTGAAACCGCCGTGCGGCATCTCAGCGACCAGCGGGATGTGCGTGTTGATCCACACGCAGCCGAAGTCGAGCCGCCTGGCCATGCGCATCGCCCGCCCGTGGTCCCTGGTCCACACCGAGGACGCCAGGCCGTACTCGGTGGCGTTGGCGATCCTGAGCGCGTCGGCCTCATCGGTGAAGCGCTGTACGGTGATGACCGGACCGAAGATCTCCTTGCGGACGATCTCGTCCTCCTCGCGCAGCCCGGAGACGACGGTCGGCGCGTAGAAGAACCCCCGGTCACCGACCCGTGCCCCACCGGCCTTGATCGTGGCGTGGGTGGGCAGCCGCTCGATGAAGCTGGAGACGTGTGCGAGCTGTGCCGCGTTGTTGAGCGGCCCGAAGTCGGGCTCGTCGACGCCGGGACCGGTGCGCTGGGCGCGGGCCTGCTCGGCAAGCGCAGCTACCAGCGCGTCGTGGACGCCGTCGGCGGCCAGCACCCGGGTCGCGGCCGTGCAGTCCTGCCCGGCGTTGTAATAGGCGGCGCCGGCGATCTTGCGGGCGGCGGCCTCGACGTCGGCGTCGTCGAAGACGACCACCGGGGCCTTGCCGCCGAGTTCCAGGTGGACCCGTTTGAGGTCCGCCGCGGCGCTCCCGGCCACCTGCATGCCCGCCCGGATCGACCCCGTGATCGACACGAACTCAGGGATCTCGTGCTCCACCAGGGCACGGCCGGTGTCCCGGTCACCGAAGACCACGTTGAGCACGCCCGGCGGCAGGAACTCGGCGGCGATCTCCGCCAGCAGCAGCGTGGACACGGGCGTGGTGTCCGACGGCTTGAGCACGACGGTGTTGCCCGCGGCGATCGCCGGCGCGAACTTCCACACCGCCATCATCATCGGGTAGTTCCACGGTGTCACCTGGGCGCAGACCCCGATCGGCTCCCGCCGGATCATCGATGTGTGGCCCCGGGCGTACTCACCGGCGGACAGCCCGGACAACTGCCGCGCGGCGCCGGCGAAGAACCGGATCTGGTCGGCCATGGGCGGCACCTCGCCGGACGCCGTCGCGCCGCGCGGCTTGCCGGTGTTGCGGCACTCGGTGTCCACGAGGCGGTCGGCGTTCGCCTCGATCGCGTCGGCGATCCCGAGCAGGGCGCGGGAGCGCTCGGCTGGGGTGGTGTCGCGCCAGTCCTCGAAGGCGCGGGCCGCGGCGCGCATGGCCAGGTCCACGTCGGCGCTCGACGAGACGGGAGCGTGTGCGAACACCTCTCCGTTGGCGGGGTCGATCAGCTCGCTGGTGACGCCGTCGGCGGTGTCGGCGTGGCGGCCGTCGACGAAGTTGCGGAGCACGGGAAGGTCGGACACTGGTACGGATCTCCTATATGCGATTCAGAGGCGCGTGGTCACGTAGGTCTTGCGTACGGTCTCGTGGACGTGCCACTCCCCCTGCCAGCCCGCAGGCATGACGAGGGTGCTGCCGGGCCCGACCTCCTTGGTTGTGCCGTCCCGGCTCACGATGGTGGCGCGCCCGGACAGGATCTGGCAGACCTCGTGATAGCCGTCGCGCACGGCGGTGAACGTGCCGGGTGTGCACTCCCACACCCCGGCGCTGGTCCTGCCGTCGGCGGACGTCCACGCCCTGAGCGTCGCCTCCTGCTGCTCCCCGCTGGTCGAGGTCGGCTTGGCGGCGTACGGGCCCAGGTCAGCCGTGATCGCGTCGGGCACGACGATGCTCTTCAACTCTTGTCTCCTTTCAGCGGGCCGCTCAATGGCGGCGGGCGACCATGTCGGCGACCTTGGCGATGGGCGACGACGTGGGACGCCCTTCGACGATCTCAGCGCGGTCGGCGGCGCGGTAGGCCGCGTACATGCCCCGCACGCCGATCCAGCGCAGCGGCTCCGGCTCCCACTTGCGTACCCTCCGGCCTACCCAGGGCAGCCGGGTGAGGTCGGTGTCGGCGCCGAGCACGAGGTCGCGCAGGGTGCGGCCGGCCAGGTTGGTGGTCGCGACGCCGTGCCCAACGTAGCCGCCGGCCCAGCCAAGCCCGGTGCGCCGGTCGAGCACGGCGGTGGAGCACCAGTCGCGCGGAACGCCGAGCACACCGCACCAGGCGTGCTCGACCGCCGCGTCCTGCAGCACCGGGAACAGCCGGACCAGCGCGTCACGCAGCGCCCGCACTGTGCCGGCGTGCGTGCGCCCATCGTCGTCCGTCCGGGATCGAAACCGGTACGGGATGCCGCGGCCGCCGATCGCGATGCGGTCGTCGGCGGTCCGCTGGGCGTAGATGTAGGCGTGCGACATGTCGCCGAGCAGTTCGCGGCCCTCCCAGCCGATCTCGTCCCAGATCCGCTCGGGCAGCGGCTCGGTGACGATCAGCGAGGAGTTCATCGGCAACCAGGTCCGCCGCTCCCTTCTCAGCCCGGCCGTGAACCCTTCCGTGGCCCGCAGCACGAACTTCGCCCGGACCGTGCCGTACGGCGTGCGCGCCTCGTGCGGCACGATCTCGGTGACCGGCGTGGACTCGTAGATGCGCACCCCGAGTCCCTCGACGACCCGCGCCAGGCCCTGCACGAGCTTGGCCGGCTGGACGCGGGCGCAGTGCGGGCTGAACGACGCTCCCAAGGCTCCGTCCACCCTGATCCGGGCCGTAGTATGCGCGGCGTCGAGCAGCTGTAGGTCCTCGTCGCCCCACGAGCGGGCGGTCTGGACGCCGGCCACCAGCCTCGGCAGGTGTGACGGGGCGTGCGCCACGCGCAGGATGCCGCCCTTGACGATGTCGGCGTCGATGCCCTCCGCGCGGACGACGTCGATGACCTCGTCCACGGTCGCGTTCATGGCCTGCTGCAGAGCGTGGACGCCGGTGCGGCCATGGGTCCCGGCGAATCTGCGGGGCGAGCCGGCGAGTGCCGCGGTCAGCCAGCCGCCGTTGCGCCCGGAGGCGCCGAACCCGGCGAACTTCCGCTCCAGCACGACGACGTCGAGTCCGGGGTCGGCCTTCTTCAGGTAGTAAGCGGTCCACAGGCCGGTGTATCCGGCGCCCACGATGCAGACGTCGGCCTCAACGGAACGTTGCAGCGGGGGACGCCGGGCGGGGAGCCCGATCTCCCGGTACCAGAACGACACTCCGCCGTTGACGGTCACGTGAAGATCCTTTCTATGGTCGGATCGTCGGGCAGCAGGACGCAGTCGTCCGGATGCCAGCGCAGGACGGCCCGATCGCCCACCCGCAGATCGCTGAGCGAGCCAGCCTGCTCGCGCACCAGACCGTGGCCGCCGTCGGGCAGGGCCACCTCCAGCTTGCGGGCCGCGCCCAGGTAGATCTCCTCCACGACCGTGACGGGGACAGCGTTGGCCCCGTCCGCGGTCACGGGCTCGTCCGGCGTGAGCCGCAGCCGCTCCGGCCGCACGACCAGCGCGGCCTTGCCGCCCTCGATCCGGCCGGGCGCCCGTACGGCGAAGCCGGCGCCGTCGATCGCCGATCCGCTCCCGTCGGGGCGGGCGGTGCCGCGCAGGATCGTCGACTCACCGAGGAAGCGGGCCACGAACAGCGTGGCGGGGCGCTCGTAGAGCTCGCTCGCGGTGCCGACCTGCTCGATGCGGGCGTTGTTGAACACCGCGATCCGGTCGGAGAGGATCAGCGCCTCCTCCTGGTCGTGGGTGACGAAGACGAAGGTGGACCCGATCTCGCGGTGGATGCGCTTGATCTCCAGCTGCAGGAACTCGCGGAGCTTACGATCGAGCGCGCCGAGCGGCTCGTCCATGAGCAGCACGCGGGGGCTGAACACGATCGCCCGGGCCAGCGCGACCCGCTGCTGCTGCCCACCGGAGAGCTCGGCCGGATAGCGGGAGGCGTGGTCCGGCAGCTGCACGGTCTCCAGAGCCGCGGCGACCAGGCGCTCCCGCTCGGTCTTGGGGACCTTGCGCTGCTGGAGCGGGAAGGCGATGTTCTGCGCGACGGTCATGTGCGGGAAGAGCGCGTAGTGCTGGAAGACGACGCCGATGTCCCGCTTGTGCGCGGGCGTGCCGCCGACCGGGCGGCCGTCGATCTCCAAGGCACCGGCCGAGAGGTCGGTGAATCCGGCGATCATGTTCAGCGTCGTGGTCTTCCCCGAGCCCGACGGGCCGAGGAAGGTCATGAATTCCCCCGGCTCGATGGTCAGGGTGACGTCGTCGACGGCGACGGAGTCGCCGAAGCGCTTGGACATCCCGCTTAGGTCGATGCGAGCCCCCTTGGCTGCCGGCGCGCTTCCGCCTTCGGGCCGGTCAACGGGCACGGTTCCTCCTTGCGGCCAGGGTGAGTCCGCCGGTGACCAGGAGCGTGGTGAGCACCAGGATCATGGTCGCGGCGGCGGCGAGCGTCGGGTCGGTCTCCCGGGTCACGCTCGAGTACATCTGCACGGGCAGGGTGACGAGGGCCGGGCTCTGGATGAACAGCGAGACCACCACCTCGTCGAACGAGGTCACGAAGGCGAACAGCGCGCCGGAGACGACGCCGGGCGTGATCAGTGGCAGCGTGACCCGGCGGAACGTCGCCCAGCGGCCGGCGCCCAGGCTCGCCGCGGCGGTCTCCAGGCGGACGTCGAACGTGCCCAGGGACGCCGACACCGAGACGACCACGAACGGCAGCGCCAGCACGGTGTGCGCGGCGACGAACCCGGCCAGGGTGCCGGCGAGCTGGAGCTTCAGGAAGACGGCGTAGACGCCGATGGCGACGATGATCCCCGGCACGATCATGGGGGCCAGCAGGAGCACGTTGGCCACGGCGGCGCCCCGTCTGCTCGTCCACCGGCTGAGCCCGAACGCCGCGGCCGTGCCGAGGACGGTCGCGACGACGGCCACCAGCACGCCGACCAGCAGCGAGTTGGCCAGCGCGAACACCCAGCCGGGGTCGCCGAAGAAGTTGGCGTACCACCGGGTGGACCAGCCGGTCGGCGGGAAGGTCAGCGACACCTTGTCGGTGAAGCCGAGCGGGATCACCACCAGCGTGGGCGCCACCAGCCAGGCTGCCACCAGCACGCCGACCACCCACAGCGCGGCGCGGGCGAGACGCGCGCTCATCGCGTGCCCGCCCTGGTCCGGCGCCCGGCCCGCACGACCAGGCCGAGCAGCCCCATCAGCAGCAGCGTGGCCGCGAAGAGCACCACGGCCATGGCGCCGCCTCTGCCCCACATCAGCATGCCGTTGACCTGCGTGTACATGAACTGCGAGATCAGCGCCTCGCCGGGCGATCCGAGCAGCGCCGGGGTGACGTAGAAGCCGAGGGAGGTGATGAACACCATCGTCGCCCCCGTCGCGACCCCCGGCAGGGAGAGCGGCACGAAGATCCGCAGCAGTGCCACCACCGGCCTGGCCCCCAGGCTCTCGCCGGCGACGAGGAGCCGCCGGTCGATGCCGCTCATCACGGAGTACAGCGGCAGCACCATGAACGGCATGAGGATCTGCACCATGCCGACGAGCACCCCGGTCTGGCTGCGGACGAGGCCGACCGGTCCCACGCCGATTAGCCCGAGCAGCCCGTTGACCACGCCGGTGTCCTGCAGCAGCACGAGCCAGGCGAAGGTGCGCACCATCAAGCTGGTCCAGAACGGCAGCATGACGATCAGCAGCAGCGCCGCCCGCGCCCGAGGCGAGGCCACGGTCATCAGGTACGCGTACGGGTAAGCCAGCGCGAGGCAGATGACCGTCGACCACAGCGCGGCCGAGAACGTCCGGGTCAGCACGGCGACATTGGCCGGCGAGCCGAAGAACCAGGAGAAGTTCTCGACCCCCGGCGTGGGCGTGGTGAACGCGCTGAGGAACGTCTGCGCCACGGGATAGACGAAGACCGCCAGGAGGACGAGCAGCGCCGGGACGATGAGCAGAAACGGCCAGTGCCTGGCCAGCCGCCCGCCCTTCGCCGAGTGCGCGGGCGCCGCTCCGGCGGACCGGCCGGGGGCGACGGGACTCAGGAGAGCAGCCACTGCTGGAACCTGTCGTTGACCGTGTCGCGGTTCTTGCCCCACCACTCGTCGTTCACCTTGACCTGGGTGTCGAGATGGGTGGTGGGCAGGTTGGCCTTGGCTGAGGGGTCGACCTTGTCCTGCGCCGCGACGTTGACGGGGCCGTACGGCAGGTATTTGGTCAGTTCGGCGGTGGCCTCGGCGGAGGTCATGTGCGCGATGAGCTTCATCGCCGCGGCCTTGTTCTTGGTGCCCTTGGGAACGACCCAGTAGGCCTCCTGCGACAGCCAGGAGTCCCAGGCGATCGCGATGGGCGCGTTGGCCGCGGACTGCACGGCGCGGGCGATCCACACCATGCCCATGACCGCCTCGCCGCTTTCCAGGTACTGCTGCGCCTGCGCGCCGGTCTCCCACCAGATGAGCTGGTCCTTGATCGTGCCGAGCTTCCGCAGCGCGCGGTCCACGTCGATGGGATACAGGTCGGCGGGAGCGACGCCGTCGGCCAGAAGGGCCAGTTCGAAGATGCCGCCGCCCACCGACTTCCATGCGGTGCGCTTGCCCGGGATCTTCCGCACGTCGAAGAAGTCCGCCCACGGCTCGGGCTTGGCGCCGCCGGTCTTGTCCGAGCGGTAGGCGAGGACGGTGCCCTCCACGTCGGCGCAGACCCGGTACGTCTGCGCGTACCCCTTGATGATCGATGCCTTGTCGACGACGGAGTAGTCGATCGGCTCCAGCCACTTGGCGTCGGTCTCGCCGCCGAAGTCGTTCCCCACGACGACGATGTCCCAGGACGGGTTGCCGGATTCGGCCTGCGCCTTGATCTTGGCGTTCTCGGAGGGCCCGTCCTCCTTGACGGTTATGCCATTCTTCGCCGCGTACGGCGACCACAGAACCTTGGCCTGGAACTTCTGGTAGTCGCCGCCATAGCTGGCGATGGTCAAGGTGGTGCCGTCACCGCCACCGCCGCCGCCCGGGGACGAGGAGAAGCCGCCGCCGCACGCGCTGAGCACGCCGGAGGTGGCGAGCAGGCCGAGCCCCTGGCCGCCGCGGATGAGAAGGGTCCGGCGGGAGAGCTTCCCGTGCGCGCTGATGTCACTCAAAGGTTCCTCCTGAAGGAGATGGCCGGCACGGCCTGCCGGGCCAGGGGGGTTGCAAGGGTTCGGGCCGCGGCGGCCATCGGGCCAGCCGAGCGCCCTCTTCGGCGCCCTGGGCCAGCGCCAGGGCGGGATCGGTCGTGCCGGCGGCGCCGCCGGCCACGCCCACGCCGCCGGGCGGCTCGCCAACGCCCTGGCCGGGCGCGGCGTCGAGCATGATGTCGCCGTGGTAGAGCCGCTGGAGGAGCAGTTCCTCGGCGGGGCGCCGCCCCGCCGACACCACGACGACATCGCAGCCCAGCCGCACGGCACGCCCCCCGTCCTGCGGCCGGACCGCCAGACCGGTCACCCGGCGGCGGCCGAGCGCCTCCAGCACGGTGTGCCCCGTCAGGTGCGGCACCTCCAGGGGCGCGACGACGCCCGTGCCGACGGCGGTCTGTGGCCGGACGTCGACCAGCGCGGCGATCTCGACTCCGACCGCGCGGAGCTGCGCGGCCACGGCGTAGCCGTGCGCGTCGGCCGTGACGACGACCGCGCGGCGGCCGGGCCGCACATGGTCGATGTTGATCAGGCGCTGAACCGCTCCGGCCAGCATGACGCCGGGACGGTCGTTCCCGGGGAAGAGCAGCGGCTGGTCGTAGTCGCCGGTCGCGACCAGGAGCCGATCCGGCCTCAGGACGAGCACTCCCTCAGGGGTGTGCACCGGCAGCAGGCCGCCTTCGTACCAGCCGAGCGCCGTCGACCCGGTGAGCACCTCGACCGACGGATGCGCCGCCGCCCTGGCCGCCAGCCGGGCGACGAGCGCGAATCCCGGCTCGTCACCGCCGCCGGGCACCGGGACCGGGGCCGTCTCCGCGCGCAGCGTCCCGCCCAGGTCGTCCCCTTGATCCACGAGAGCGACCTCCAGCCCGGCGTCGGCGGCGGAGAGCGCGGCGGCGAGGCCGGCCGCCCCTCCGCCGACGACGGCCAGCGCGGTCCGCCGCCGGCCCAGGCCGGGTCGTGCGGCACGCGCGATGGCGCCGGGCGTGACCTCCCTCGCGCCGCCCGCGATCACGCCCATGGCGCGCTCGGCCAGATGGGCCAGGCGGGGCGAGCGGCGGAACAGGCGGAACTGGAACCCCGCGGGGACGAACGCCGAGAACCGGTCGATCACGCCGAGGAGGTCGTGGTCGGCGTTCGGCCAGGCGCGCTCACGCCGCACCGACTCGCCGCCGCGCAGCGGCGTCGCGCACCCCGGCACGCCGTACTGACCGTCGATGGTCAGCTGACAGCTGGGACAGGACGGTGTGCCGCAGGTCAGCCCGATGCCGCGGGGACGGTGGTATTTGAAGCTGCGCGACAGCACCCGCACCCCTGCGGCGTGCAGCGCGGTGGACACGGGCTCGCCCTCGTACCCGTGGAGCGTGCGGCCCTCGAAAGTGAAGGCGACCCGGCGGGCCCGGGCGTACGGCGCGGCGGGATGGGCGGTGATCCTCAGGTTCACGCGGCGCTCTCCCCCTCGGAGGCGACCACGAGGGCGCCTTCCTGGATGAAGCGGCCCTCGTGCAGCCTGGTCACCGAGAACGGGCGGATCAGCTCGGGCATGGTCCCGTCGTGGATGCCCTGGGCGAGCAGCGCGCCGCTGGCAGGGGCGCCCATGAAGCCGTAGACCCACCCGCAGGTGAGGTAGAAGCCGCTGACCTCGGGGGCCGGGCCGATCACCGGAGACAGGTCCTCGCTCTGGTCCACGAGCCCGGCCCAGTGCCGCAGCAGCCGGACCCCAGCCAGCCGGGGCAGCAGCCGGACGAACTTGGCGGCCATGTCGAGGAGCAGGTCGTAGGTGCCGTTGAGGCTGTCGCTGACGTCCGGCACGGGCAGCTCGGTGCCGCCGACGAACTCGCCTCTCGCGGTCTGGTGGCAATAGCCGAGCAGTTCGAGCGTGGCGAGCGCGGGCCGCAGGAACGGGGCCACGGACTCGGTGACGATCATCTCCAAGCGGCAGGTCCGCGTGGGGAGATCGACCCCGGCCATGCCGGCGACGTGCCGGGCGGCCCCGCCCGCGGCGTTCACCACGATCGGAGCGGCGACATCCCCCTTGTCGGTGCGCACGCCGCGGACCTGTCCTCCGGCGACGTCGACGCCGGTGACAGTCACCCCGGTGTGCAGTTCCACGCCGAGCCGCGCGGCGGCCCTGGCGTATCCCCAGACGACGGCATCGTGATGGGCGAACCCGGCGTGGTCCTGGTAGACGCCGCCGAGCGCGAGCTCGGGATTGACGGCGGGGACGATCTTCCGCGCCTCCTCGGCGGTCACGAACTCCGAGCGCAGCCCCAGCGCGGCCTGCCGTACGACGTCAGCGCGGCACTGCTCGACCTGCTCGGGCGTGGAGGCCAGCACGAGATAGCCGCTGCCGGAGAACAGCACGTTGAAGTCGAGTTCGGTGGAGAGCGTGCGCCAGCGCCGCAACGACTCGTCGAACAGCCCGCTCCACTCTCGGGAGCCGAACGCCGAACGGATCATCTCGCCGTTGCGCCCGCTGCCGCCTCCACCGGGGTAGCCGCGATCGAGCACGGCGACATCGTGGATGCCGAGCTTGGCAAGCTCGTAGGCGAGGGCCAGGCCCTGGACACCTGCTCCGACGATGACGACGTCGTACGTGCGGCGCAGCGGGGTCCGGGCGGCTCCGGGGATTGCCATCGTCAGGCGTCCTCCGTCCGTGCCTCGCCGGTGGACCCGGTGGGCTCAGCAGCCGCGGCGAGCAGGCCCAGCGCGACCGGCCGCAGCGGCGGTCGGGCGGTGGGACGGCGGGTCACGGGAGCGCCGTCCTCACCGGTCAGCTCGCGCAGGAACGACATCACCGCGCCGGCGCAGTGCTTGCCCTGGCAGGAGCCCATGAAGGCGGCCGTCGCCCGCTTGAGGGTCTCGGGATGGGTGTAGCCCGCGGCGTGCATCGCGCGGATGTCCTCGACGGTCACGTCATGACATGGACAGATGATCGTCTTGCCCATCGACCCCCTCCAGCTCGATCACTCGCCGGCCTGCTCAACCGCTGGTCAGGCGACCCGTCCGTTAATACCGCATTATTAGAAGAGTGCCTTAAGGTGCTTGTCAATAGGCATTTCCGAAGTTCCCGATGCATCGGATCTGTGGTTATAGTTCCGTACGGCGCGACAGACGCGCTGCGGTCGCCCGCCACGAACGGCGGGCGAAGAAGGGGCAACGGGTGGACGCCGCACTGCAGATACGGACCGACGGCCAGCGAGGCCGGATCCTCGAGTCCGTCATCGAGCTGATCGCCGAGATGGGCTACGAACGGGTGCGGCTGCGCGACGTCGCCAAGCGGGCGGGGGTGTCCATCGGGACCCTGCAGCACTACTACGAGACCCGAGACGGCCTGATGCTGGCCGCCTTCGCCCACCACACGGGAAAGATCGTCCAAGGGCTGGAGGAGATCGCCGCCCGCCACACCGACCCGTGGGACCGCATCCGCGGGCTCGTGGACTACATCACCCAACCGCGCGGCTTCCGCAACCGCTGCCTGTCCTACATGGAGATCGCCGCCGCCTCGAGCAGGGACAAGGAGCTGCGGCACCTCTTCGGGCTCCAGTACGACGGCTGGCGCGCCCCGATGAAGGCCGCGATCGAGGAAGGCCTGGCCAGCGGGGCGTTCCGGGTGTCCTTCGACGTCGACGAGGTGGTGGATCTCATCCTCACCCAGATCGACGGTATGGAGGTCGCGGTGGCGACCCAGGTGGCGGGCATGACGAGGACCCGCATGCGCGACGCTCTGCTACGCGTGATCTCCGTACATCTCGACTTCCCGCTCTCGGCGGATCTGACGCCGCTTCCGCGATAATCCGCTCTCCGCCGATGTTGGTGCTGCCCGGACAGCCATTCACCAGCCACCGTCAACATCGTGCAGGAAGTAGTGCCCTGGGACGCCGCCCGCTCACGTCTCAGGGGCCCCTGCGGGGAGCTTGGTCTCGTCATCAGTCCTCGATTGTAGTGATCGGTGTATTTGTGCAGCACGGTACGGAGGTGCCGTTCGTTGAAGATCAGCAGTCGGTCGGTGCACTCCGTGCGTGCGGTGCGTACCCATCGCTCGGCGAACGCGTCTGCGCGAGGCGCCCGCGGCGGGATCTTCAGCACGTGAAAGTCGTCGCCTGCGAAAACCTCATCAAAGCTGTCGGTGAACTTCGTGTCCCGATCCCGTATCAGGAACCGGAACGTCCCGGCCCGGTCCTTCAGTTCGGCGAGAAGGTTACGGGCTTGCTGGGCAACCCATGCACCTTCAGGGTGGGCGGTCACGCCGAGCATTATCGTGATCTCCCCGCAGAAGCGGCGGCCCAGCTACCCCCGATCTGTCTGGTGTCAGCTCATGGGGTCCGCGAAGACGTGCTCGCCGCGGGCGATTCTGCGGACGGCGTCGATGAGGTCGTCCACGGGACCATCCTTGACCAGGAGCCCGGACACTCCTACCGCCAGCGCCCGGTCCAGGTTGTGCGGTCGTGCGAGGCTGGTCAGGATCAGTACGCGGCAGCCTGGCAGTCGCCAGCGCAGCATGGCGGCGGCGGTGAGGCCGTCCGTGCCTGGCAGGTCGATGTCCAGCAGTGCCACGTCGGGGAGATGCCGGAGCGCGGCGGGCACGATGCGGTCACCGGTGTCGATTTGGGCCACCACGTCCAGATCGTCCTCCAGATCCAAGAGAGCGACTAGCGTCTCGCGTAGGACATCGCCGTCCTCGGCGACCAGGACCCGGATGCTCATTGCCTCAGTCTCGGCGTCGCAGCCCGCCGCCCGCCAGTGCCACCGGCATCGGGTCAGCGTGCAGAATGCATGCTCTGGGACCTGCCGAACGTACCGGGCGGATTCACAGCCAGCCGGCCTCGCGGGCGATGCGGGCGGCGTCGACACGGTTGCGGGCGCCCAGTTTGGTGACCGCCGAAGCCAGGTAGTTGCGTACCGTGCCGTAGGAGAGGTACGTGTCCGCGGCGATCTCGGCGGCGGACGCGCCGGCGGCGTGGCGTTTGAGCACCTCGGCCTCGCGGGGCGAGAGCGGGTTCTGGGCTGTCTCCAGCGCGGCCACCGCCAGCGTGGGGTCGAACACCCGGCCGCCCCTCGCGATCTGACGTACGGCCGCGACCAGCTCTTGTGACGGCGCGTCCTTGAGCATGTACCCCGACACGCGTGCGGCGAGCGCACGGCGCAGGTGGGCCGGCTGGCTTAGCCCAGTGAGGACCAGGACGCGGCACTCGGGCAGCTGCTGGATCAGCTCGGCGGCGGCGGTGAGCCCGTCCACCACGGGCAGGTCAATGTCTACCACGGCCACGTCGGGCCGGTGCTCCAGCGCCTCGGGTACGATGCGGTCGCCGGAGGCGACTTCGGCGACGACCTCCAGGTCGTCCTCAAGGTCGAGCACGGCCACTAGCGTGTCACGCAGGATGCGCATGTCCTCGGCGACCAGAATGCGAACCACCTGCTGCCTCCTCGGCGGACCCGGGCGACGGCGCGACCGGATCCGGCGAGTATACGGTCTGGCCATCGTACGCCGAAGCCGCCGTCCCCCCGAGCAGGGGGACAGCGGCGCCGGGAGCTCAGCGGGACCGGCGCGCCAGCCGCAGCAGACGGAGGGCGATGCCCAGCGCGGCCAGCCCGGCCAGCCCGAGGAGGATCGGCCGCAGGGTGGGCATCCACGGCCAATCCGGGCCGGAGAGCCGGAGGCCGGTGTCCGGGTACTCAAGGATCTTGGCGGCCCACCGCGCCGTGGGCACGTCCATGGTGCGGGCCATCTCCCGCAGTACCTCGTCGAAGGCGAACCCCGGCTGCCGGTGCAGGTAGGTCACGGGTACGTCGGCCGCGAGCTCGGGGGCGGCCGAGCCGGGAACCAGCAGCCGATCGACGTCGCCGGCCACCCGATCCAGGTCGGCACGCGGCAGGAGGGTCAGGCCGTGGCGAGAGCGCACCGCGCCGTGCCCGGCCGCGACCGCGATGGTCCGGGCCGACTTGACCTCGGCGAACGACGAGAACACCGAGGCCAATTCGAGCTCGCCCACGCCGTCGCTGAGCATCACTCCCACGGTGGTGGTCTTGGCGCGGAAGCCGACGTTGAGCAGGTGTGTGACGGCGTCGGCCGGGGTGAGCCGCGACGGTGGGAGCGCGGCGGCGGTCCCGGGGGAGTAGTACCGCCACCCGATGGCCCTCGCCGCTGCCGCGGCGGCGTCGCCGTTCAGCAGCCGCTCGATCACCCGCAGGGTGCCGTCGACCGAGGACAGCAATCCACCCGTCGTGATCACGTCACCGTCGTCCAGATAACGGCTCCCGCGCCGCCAGTGCACCTCGGGGTGGTTGTCCTGGAGGCCAGAGAGCCGGAACCAGTGCGAAGTCGCGTCGCGGCCGTCGAGCAGCCCGGCCTCGGCGAGCAGTCGGGCGCCGGTGCACACGCCCAGCAGAATGCCCTTGCCCTGGCCCGCGGTGTCCCGCAGCCATGCGGTCACCTGAGCGTCGCCGGCCGCGTCGGTGGGCATGTCCGGCACGACGACGACGTCCGGCGCCACGCCGCCGAGCCGCTGCCGCAACTGCGCGAAGCTGAGGTCGGGGACCAGGTCCAGCCCGCCGAGCAGGGGCGTGGGGCGGCGTTCGGGCGCCACTGTGTAGAGGTTGAAGGCGCCCGTGGCGGCCAGGATCTCGTACGGCACGAGCACGTCGGCGACGTTGGCGCCGTGGTTGCCGACGACGATCGCGACGGTGGGTTTGGCGGGGTCGTGCGTCGGCAGGGTCGCGGCGGTGACCGTATTGGCCGTCGGCGGGCGGTACCGGCCGGCCTCGTAGGCAGTCGAGTCCGTCACGAAGAATATGCTCGGGAGCAGGAGGAATGCGATCACGATGAGCGCGCCGCGCCCTAGCATCCGACCGACCCGCGAGCTCCGCGAGCCTTTGCCTCCGCCGCGCCGGCCGTGGTCCGCGTGCGTCAGGTACTCGTCCCTGCGGCGCAGCATGACGGCCAGCATGAGCGGGAACATCACGACGTGCTCCAGGGTCATCGCCACCCCGCCGCCCAGCGCGCCGAGCCACACCAGCGGGACCATGACGACCGCCGGGGCCAGCATGACGGCGCCCATCTCCAGGGTGCCGGGCCAGCCGTGGCGCCGGAGCCGCATCCAGGCGCACATGGCGACCGTCATGGTCACGCCCATCTCCAGGATCACCAGCGCCGGGTACAGGTCCATGGAGTACGGCACGCCCGCCGCGTCGAGGATCACGCGCAGCGCCCCGCCGAGCACGACCATGCCGACCAGCATCGCCACGACCATCTCCAGATAGTGACGCGTGAAACCCAGCCACCTCCGGCGGGCGGCGGTGTGCCGATGGCCGCCTGGCTGCGCGATGTCGGGCTGCTCCGTGTGGATCCGCCGCTCGGTAATTTTCATGCTGACCTCCGTGAGGTCCGGCCGGATCAGCGTGTCCGGACTCTGTACCGTGATTACGTGTCGAGTCTGCTCTGACCTGCGCTGACGCGACCAGTGTCGACGGCACGACCTCGCCGTGGGGTTCGCACGAGCCCGGGGGTGCAAATTGCACACGGCACGCGCACACACCGGTTTCGGGTGATCTATCGTGCTCACGGATAGTTTGTGCGTACGGTCGGCTGCCAGGCTCGGCGGCTTGGGACGCGGGGCTCGGGAACGCCTGGGCTCAGGGGCGGGGGAGTAGGTGGTGCGGGATGGTGGCGGTCTATGACGGTGGGCGTACCGCGCCGGCCCCCCGGCTCGCCGCGGTGATCCCGGCGGCGTTCCTCTGTCTGACCTTGTTCACCCGGTTCGGCAACGCCGTGTATTGGAGCGGTCTCGCCGGTGGCATGGTGCTGGCCGGGTTGTTCGTACTGCCAATGCTCTACACCGTTCCGCGCGGCCGGAGGTTATGGACGCGCCATCGCGACATGCTGCTGGCCGTACAGGCGGGCCTGACGTACGCGCCGCTGGCCGTGTTCGGGCAGAACTGGATCAACATCGCCCCCGCGCTCCTGGTCGGGCTGTTGCTGGTGACGGTCAACCGGCCGGGCGCGTGGCTGCTGTCCGGCGCTGTGCTCGCGGGCGAGGCCGTGCGCATCGCCGTCCTGGGCGTCCCATGGCCGGGATCCGGCGTGGCGATCATCATCTGGATGCTGGTCGCCCCGGCGAACACCGGGCTGGCGTTCTTCGGCCTGGTCCGGCTGGCCGACATGGTCACCGCCCTGCACCAGGCCAGGACGGAGCTGGCGGACTTGGCCATCAAGCAGGAACGACGCCGGTCCGCGGAGCATCTGCGTACGATCATCGGCGACCGCCTGGAGACGGTCACACGCCACGCAGGCACCGCCTTGTCGGCTCTGCGGGGAGATCCCGATCTGGCCCGCGCGCAGCTCGCCGAGGCGGCGCGCCGTACGCGACAGGCCCTCGACGAAGTCCGTACGGTCGTGGCCGCCGACCAGCAGGGCCCAGATCCGAGACCGGGAGCCGCGGACGAGGGCGACGGCCGGACGGGGCGCGCCGAGGTGGCGCCACGACTGGCACGCCTGACCCTGGTCGTGGTGCTGACCGCCTACGCCCCCATCTTGATGTCGAACATCCTGGTCGCGGGCGGTCCGCCGGTGGCCATGGCCGGAGCGGTCGGCACCATGGTCGCCGTGGCGGCCCTGCAGCTCCACCACTCCTTCGGATGGCGAGGGCGATCCCGGCCACGCGCCTGGCCCTGGACCCTGCTCGCCCAAACGCTGTTGCCGTACGCCTGGTTGCCCGCGTACGACTGGAACGTCCTCACGCTGGCGGGACTCGCCGCGGGCTCCGGACTGCTGCTCCTGCCCCGCAGGTGGGCATGGACCATGTTTGCGGCCGTCATGGTCAGTGTCGGAGTGGCGTGGAGTCTGCCCGTGCTCGGCCTCTACTACGGCGTCGGCAACCGCTTCGTCCAGGTCGTGGCCACCGACAATGCCACCGTCCTTTACCAGATAGGCGCGGTGGCGACCGTCGGCATCGTGGTCTACGGGCTGTCCCGGTTGACCGACCTCGCCGAGCAGGTGGAGACGATCCGGCGGGAACTGGCCAGGACCGCGGTGGAGCGAGAACGGCTGCGCGTCGCCCGGGACACGCACGACCTGCTCGGGCTGGGCTTGTCGGCGGTCGCGCTCAAGAGCGACCTGGCAGCACGGCTGATCGGCCGCGACGACGCCCGGGCCCGCACCGAACTCCAGGCGCTGCTGCGGCTTTCCGCACAGGGCCGCGCCGAGGCCCGGGCGGTCGCCGCCGAGACGCGTACGCTGTCCCTGCGCGCCGAACTGGCCGCCGCCCACGACCTGCTCGCCCCCGCGAGCATCGAGGTCGACGTACGTGACGATGCGATCGGTGAACCGCTCCCCCCGGCGGTGGACACGGTCCTGGCGACCGTACTGCGCGAGGCAGTCACCAACGTGCTACGCCACGCCAAGCCCAGCAGATGCGAGATCGAGCTGACCGCGGACCAAGGCGAGATCCAGATGTGCGTCACCAACGACGGCATCCCGGCAGAGCCGAACCGGGAACTCGAAGGCGAGCACGAAGGGAGGCCGCGGCAGCGCGCTGGCGGGCGCGGGCTGGCCAGTCTCGCCGCCCGCGCCGCGGCCCTCGACGGCACCCTCAGCACCCACGCCAACGCCGAGACCGGCCAATTCCGGCTGACTGTCCGCATCCGTCTGCCCTCGTAGCCGGCCAGAGTGTCCTTTTGATTCGCTTGACGTGCTGGAGCCATCCAAACCTCCAACGGCTCGCAGGCGCGCTCGGCGATGTCGAGGCGCTGCCGCATTCCTCCCCGACTGGCAAGAGGACCGCTCGGGTCGGCGCGATCGGACGCTGTAGCTCGACGCAGTCGCTGCTACGAAAACGAACATCCACGGGACCTGCCTGTGCGGTGCCAAAAGAGTAGAGACCGTGGTTGAGCTGGGCATTCGCAGGGTGGTTAGGAAGCTCTGTGGTACTCGCTGATCAACCCGGTGACGGTCCTTCGATGGCGGATCCGGGCGGTCATGTCGATCACCTTGCCTGGGTCGTACATCGGCGGATGGAGAGAGCGGCCTTGATGCGGGCGATGATCGTTGAAGTGGCGTTCATGCTCGGCCAGAACTGTACGCAGGTGCCTTTCACCGTAGATGATCAGGTGGTCGAGGCACTCACGACGTAGCGTTCCCACAAACCGCCTTGGACCTCTGCGAGCGACCCAGCAGCACTAGCCAGCCCGCGAGCCGGACGAAGATCAGATAAAGCAGCCGCAGCGCCATGAACAACGATCATGCCCGCCAGAACTGGAACACCAAAACCCAGGTCAACCCCAACGACCGAGTTTCGGGCACCCACAGGCTGAGCAAGTTCATTGAGACAGCTCGGGGCCAGATGATCTGCTGGCCGGAGGGATTATCCAGACAGACCTGTTCCAGCAGTGCGCGGAACAGGCGCCGGCGCTCGGGGCGCGGCGATCATGGTGCGGTGGGCCCAGCCCACCGCACCACGTCCTTGCTCAGCTGCAGGTCCGGTGATTCACCCTGCAGATACACGGGCTGCCGCTCTTGCTGAAGTCGCAGCAGTCGAACCGGTACAGAGTGCTGCCCAAGTAGGCGCACGTCGTCCAGCACTGCTTCCCACCGCACGAGTAGAGCTTGGTACAGCCGCTCGCGCAGCAGGTCGTGGCCGAGCAGCAGCTACAGCTCGCATAGCCGTAGCAGCCGTCCGGCGCCGCCTCGGCCCGTCCGGGGAACCAGGCGTTGCTGGCCACCCCGACGAGTGTCGCCCCGGCGACGGCGAGGAATCTGCTCCTCGTCAGCCGAGTCTTCTTCACGTGCTCGACAATCATGCGCTCATCCCCTCTGGTACATCCACTCTCTGCTCCCACAGCACCTCGAGGTCCGCGGCGCTGTCTGCGTCGCTGCCCGTCGCGAATGCGACCATGAAGCCGTCCCGCTGGAGGACGACGGTGGGCCACATCGCCATCGGCAGATCGGCGTCGACGGCCTTGGCCTGCTCGCCGTCGAAGGCGTTGACGTGCGGTGGGAGCATCGCGAGCAACTCGGCCGTGGAGTCGCCTGCGATGATCGCCACCGTGTGGCGGTCCTCGAACCCGTTCAGGTCGGCCGCGAGGCCGTGACAGGTTCCGCAGGTGCTGGACATGAAGAGCACCAACGTGTCCCGCGTCGGGTCGGGGATCAGCCGGACCAGGCTGTCAGGGAGCTTCCTGCCGATGATCAGCTGGGCACTGGGGTCCATGCCGCGCCCGGTGAGGCGCAGGCGAAGCTCCGCGATTCCTCGCAGGCAGGCCAGGAGGGCCACTGTGAGGACGACGCACGCCGCCACCAGTACGACGGCGAGAACACTTTCCATCAGGCCGCCTGCCTGAGCCGCCGCATGAAGTGGACAGTCAGGGTGCTGTCCACGCGGTTGTCGAAGCACTCCAAGGTGACGCTGTCGCCGGCCTTCAGCGGCTGGGCCAGCGGTTTGGCGGATGGCTCGCCCGCCATGCCCTCATAGTGCAACGTACGCGGGTCGAGCAGGCAGACCTGGCCGTTCACCGTGATGCGGTCGTCGGCCACCTGCGTCACGGTCCCGCGGACGTTGCGGTGCAGCGTGACCGCGACGGGCCCGCCCGGGGTGGTTTCGTCGATCACGACGAGGTCGCCGGGCCTGAGCGCCCAGCCGTAGGGTAGTTCCTCGGCCTTGGCCGCGACGGGCGCGGTGGCCGTGAGGCCCGCCGAGGCGCCGTAGCGGCGCACGGTCACGTCCTGGCCCGAACCGCTGACCAGGACGCCGATGGGGGCATCGGACGGGGGCAACGGCGAGCTGCTGGCTGGGTCCCTGAGGATTCCGGCGAACAGCCCGCGTCTGGTCGATTCCTCCCTCATTACTGCTTCCTCTCTGTTGATTACAACAACGGCGTGAGAACGGGGTACAGCGCGCCGAGCGCGGCGAGTGCCAGCGGATCGGCGACCATGCGGGCCCGCGCGATCCCACCGGTGACGTAGACGTCCGCCGAGGTGAGCAGCGCGGACAGGCCCACCCGCGTCAGCGCGAACACGCTGTAGCCGGCCGCTCCGAGCACCGGATCGGCCACGACGAAGGCGGACAGCGGGACCACGTACCAGAGCCAGAAACCGATGCGCGTCGTGAAGCCGAGACCGAGCGCGAAGCCGTTGTACGCGGCGGTGCGCCAGTCGTTGTACCCGAGCCAGCGGGTATTGGTCTCCCGGTCCAGTTGCCACGGGACCGGCCTGAGCGCCGCTCCGACGATCACGGCCGACACTGCGGTCACGGCGAGCAGAGCCCGCAGCGAGGGCTCCACGGCCGCGCCGAGGAGACCGGCGAAGGCCCCGGCGAGCGCCGCTCCGGCCATCGCCGACAGGATAAGGACGGCACCAGCCACCACTGAGGATCCGAAGCACCCGGACACGCGGGCGCGCGTGATCATGATGATCACGTTGGGGCCTCAAGGGAGGGTCTGCTGCGCGATCCCCACTATCAGCGCGGCTATGACGAGCAGAGCCCACGGCTGAAGACCCACGAGATGGCCGGCGAGCACGCCGAGCGCGACCGGCGGAAGCGCCAGCGCCGGCCTGATCCGGGAACTGGTCACGATGTCACCCATCGGTGTCCCCCTCACCTGCCGACCGAGGCCGCGCCATAGGCGGCATGATGAAGACGCTCCAGGTCGTCGGCGTACCGCAGCACGCCCTTGGCCACCACCAGGCCATCGGACACCGCCACGCCGAAGGGGCCGGAGTGCACCTTGTACCGCTCTCTCACGGCGCCGGCCTCATCGCCTGTGAGCACGCGTGCGTCCTCTGGCAGGATCCGCGCGAAGCCGGTCGACGACCCCGCCATGGTGCCGTCGCTGACCACGCAGGCGAACCCACCCGGATCCGCGGACCGTGCCACCTCCGTCGCCACCTCGTGGCAGGGCTCGCAGTCCCCGAAGAAGAACAGGACCACGTCGTCGGACCGCAGGCCGGGAAACTGCGGGGCGAGCGCGCCGACGGCGAGCCCGTCGGCGGGCGCGGCCCCGCTCACCGCGACCCGGTCCTGGAGAATCGACAGTTCGCGGCGTACGACCAGTAGCCCGAGGGCGAGGATCAGCAACCAGACGAAAGACACGACTAATAACGCGGTGTAGCCCATGACGACCCATTCACCCGTCGAGTCGGACGCTGAAAGGCTTGAGCACGGCCAGAGTGGACATCAGCAGATATCCGCAAGTGATGACCGTGCCAATGAGCAGTCCTGAAATACGCTGATCCATGGTGGGGACCACCGGCGCTGCGGCGACGAACGCCGCGACGCCGATCAGGACGAGGTTCCTCACCACTGTCACCCACGAGGTCGTCTCGCCCGTGCCGAAGCAGGCACACTCCACGCTCTGCCCCGCGAGGACCGACCGTACGACCACCGCGGTGAAGGCGACCAGGAGCACAAGGGCGCTGATCGCGGCCGGGAGTAGGGTCGGGCTCACCGCCACGGCTATGCCGACGGCGACCTCCAAGGCACCGAGGAGCCGGCCCAGGCCGGGCCGTACACGCCTGACGACGCCGAAGCGGACGAGCGCGAGCGCGAGCCCGAACGGCCGTCTAATTTTGGGAACGCCACTGGCGACGAAAAGAGCGGCAAGGAGTCCGCAGCCCGCACCCACTAAATCCGCGAGATCCATGGACGTGATCATAAACGGCGGCAATACTTTGATCAATGAGGAAATCAACATTCTTCCCGCTCTCGGCGTTAGTGGCGCTGTCATGCACACAAACGGCCTGTTCAGCGGGCCAGGTGGAACAGCCGCCGAGCACCCTGAGCTGGGCGACCCCCGTCACACCACCCGCGACCCCGTCCGGCAGCGGCGTGCCCTGCGTCGACGCCGACCGCGCTGGAGACAAGGGCACCTCCGTGGGCGGCGTACGGGCAGGGCCGTTCGGCAGCGGCCTGCGCGGCCAGCGCGGCGGTGTGGCCAAGCTGTGGGTCGCGCAGGACCCCGTCAAGGGCCGTGCGGACGCGCTGATCCGGGTCGAGCACGTCGAATCGGGCACCGTCGCCTACTACGTACGCGACGCCGCGGCGACGGCCTCCGTGCTCAACGACGACGGCTCGCCCTCCCGGGACACGATCTACCCCGGCTCGATCCTGCTGCCAGCCGACGGGCACGTCCGTATCACTGTCAGCATCGGCCGTGCCTCCGGCTGCTTCGCCTACACCCTGTAGACGACGGCAGGCGTTCGGGCCGACGCGGCGACCGCCAGCGACGCGACCGTCGGCCAGCCCAGTCGCTCCACGTTCAGGAACGGGTAGACGTAGTGGCGGGGCAGGTTCGGGGCGGCGAGCAGCACGAAGGCGCCGTACAGGAGCGGGTAGCACAGCCAGGCGAACGGCGCGGCCCAGCGCACCCGGCGCGACCGGTCGAAGGCGGCCCAGTCGACCAGCGCCATGACGGGCGTCACGTAGTGCAGCAGGAAGTTGCCCAGCCCGCGCACGCTGCCGCCGTCCAGCAGTACCAGCGGGTTCGCGAGGTCGCGCGAGATGTAGGTGACCAGGCATGTGATCAGTAGGTATAGGGTCACCGCGCCTTTGACATCGGGTGAGGCCGACCTGCTGCGGTAGTTGACCAGCCGCCAGCCGTAGTAGAGCGCGAGCATGACATTGCTCTGCACCGTGAAGTACGCCCAGGCGGCCGATTGACGTCGCCAGGCACTGCGCCTGCCGGAAATTTCATCCATGCAGGTCAAGCGGCATGTGAGTACTCGTCGAGGACTCCGCCGATCCGGTCTCGTCGGCGTATGTTCAGGTCGATGATTCGCCCGGGGTCTGTGATCGGGTCCGGGACGGGACGCAGCGGGGCGGCTTGGTCCAGGGCTTGGTGGGCGCGGTGCTGGTTGTAGAACCGTTCGTACTCGCGCAGGGCGTGCCGCAGGTGGCGTTCGTTCCATACGAGGCAGCGGTCGAGGAGCTCGTGACGGCACGACTGCCGCCCTCGCCGCGCTTCAGCCTGCCTGCGACGAGGAGCATATCCCGCTGACCATGCCCGAGGTCCGCCGGCTGCTGGCCGTCCTCATCCTGACCCGCCACCCCACCACCCGGCAGATTCTGCACTGGTCACAATGGCGCCGCCGCCATCAAGCCACCGCCCGACGCTGTCACTACCAGCGCAGATCGCAACCATGATCGCGCATGTCACTGGAGCACTAGGTTATGTCGCATGATCTCCGTGATCCTTGCCTGCGACGACCCCTACCGCGCCGCCGAGTCCTTCAAGCGGGCGGGCTGGGAGCTGGTGTTCGCCACGCCATCGGACTCCGATGACCGCCTTGCCTGCGTGAGCCTGGGCGATGCCCAAGTCATGCTGGGCGTCGACGACGAACATTTCCTCCCAGCGGCCGCACGTGACCACCGCGGCGCAGGTGTCGAGGTCTACATCCGGCTGGATGACGGCGTGGAGAAGGTCCACGAGCAGCACCAGGCAGCCGGAGTGGTGACTCAGGAACTACGCCACGCGCCGTGGGGTGAATGGGCGTTCAACGCCATGATCGAGGGCTACCGATTTCTCATCGCCCAGGAGGGCGCATCCGGCCAGCAGCCATGATCTCAAAGTGACACTGGAGTACGTGTGCGGTGCCAAAACGCGGATACTGTTGCTGAGCTCGGCGTTTGCAGGGCGATCAGGCCGCTCTGCGGTACTCGCTGATCAGTCCAGTGACGGTCCTTCGACGGTGGATCTGGGCGGTCATGTCGATCGCCTTGCTGGGATCGTGCAACGGTGGGGCGGAGCGAACGGCCCTGATGCGGGCGATGGTGGTTGAAATGGCGTTCTTACTCGGCCAGGACCTTACGCAGGCGCCGCTCACCATAGATGAGCAGGTGGTCGAGGCACTCACGGCGTAGCGTTCCCACGAACCGTTCGGCGAACGCGTTGGAGTACGCCGTCAACTACACCCGATGGCAACGATCGGTACCGACGTGTTCGGGTGACCCACCCGTTTCATCCGCTGTCCTCGGACTTCTTCGACCCGCGCGATGCGGTGCAGGTCAAGTACGAGATGGTGCGCGCCGTGGAGGACGGGACAGCGGTGGCCCACGGCGGCGGCGTTCGGGTACTCCCGGCCGGCCTACTACGCGGCCGCTGCCGCCCTGGCCGACGGCGGGCTTGGCCGCCCTGGTGCCGGCCAAGCCGGGCCCGAAGGGTGGCCACAAGCTCACCGAACAGGTCTGCGTGTTCGCCGAAGAATGGCTGGCCGCCACCCGGCGCTGCGGGCCAAGGACCTCATCGGCCCGATCGAGGAGACCTTCGGCGTGCGCGTGCACCCCCGCCCCATCGAGCGAGCGCTGGCCCGCTACCGGGAGCACTCCAAAAGCCGCCCCTGACCTGCCCGCCCGCGAGAACCCCGAGGAGGTGAACCCGTCCCCGCCCCTGTCCCGTCGACCTCACCCTGACCTGGTGGCTGCACCCCCGGGCACCGGCCCGGATACCGGTCAGGGACATGCTCCCAGCAACGGGCGCACCACCCGGCGCGGCGATCTGCTGGACGCCCGCTACGAACACCTTCGCCATGCCGCCCTGCACGCACGCGCGAACGCGTTCCACTCGGCCTTGCCGTACTGATCGGCAAAGGCATCACCGCCTGGCTCACCGTCCTGGCCGACGTGATCGGCCCACCCCGCCGCGCCCCCGCCACCGTCTCCACCACCGCCCCCGTCTCCGGTTCTCGGGACCGCTCACCAGCACTGCCCGCAGACCTGACCAGCGAACTCGTCAACATTCTGGCGGCCATGACCCTCATCCCGCCCTGACTACCCGCACCGCTCGCCTGGAGGAAGGAAGACCATCGATGTCTCACCTGTCAGCACCCACCCCCTCATCGGCGCCGACCTCGGCGCCAGTGGCAGGCGGCCCGTCCAAGGTGAGTGCGGCCCACCTGCATCGCCACGTCTACCTGTATGTCCGCCAATCCAGGCTCAAGCAGGTCCTCACCAACACCGAATCCACCCGCCGCCAATACGACCTGAGACGCCCGTCCGGTCACCACGGGCGAAACCGTTGGCTTCACACTGCACCCCTTCGGTTTGATTCGCTTGTTCCTGGTGTTTGTGCAGGTCGCCGGTCGGCGAGCTTGGGGAGTCCGTGATGCGGGGGCGGCGTCACGGTCGCGGATGAGAAACCTGAAGGCGCTGGCGCGTTCACCCAGGTCCATCAGCAGGTTCCGGGCTTGCTGGGTGGTCCATGCACCGGTCGGGTTGGAGGTGACGTCCAGTATGTGCACGCGGCGTGTCTGGATCTCCATGACGAACAAGACGTACAGGCGCTTGAGGAACGCGGTGTCGACGTGCATGAAGTCGCACGCCAAGATGCCGGAGGCTTGCGAGGTGAGGAACTGTCGCCAGGTCGGTGCAGTTTGACGTGGCGCTGGGCCCAGACCGGCCG
This sequence comes from Nonomuraea sp. NPDC049784, assembly GCF_040659615.1. Classification (NCBI taxonomy): domain Bacteria; kingdom Bacillati; phylum Actinomycetota; class Actinomycetes; order Streptosporangiales; family Streptosporangiaceae; genus Nonomuraea; species Nonomuraea sp. NPDC049784. The sequence goes on along the minus strand of NZ_JBFAMX010000012.1, from coordinate 39,248 downwards.
CGGCGAGGATCCGGCGGATGGTGCCTTGGCCGGGGATAGAAGGCCAGGTCAGATGCCATGGGCGAGTATTGGCACTGCAAGGCCGGCAGGCTCAGGCGCGGGTCCGGGCGCGCTGAGGGCTGACCGTCCCGCGAGCTCGTCAGTGTCCGGCCGCGAACGGCGGGAGGGCGCGGGAGATGGCGCGGGCGCTGGTGCGTACGAGGTGGGCGAGTGCCTGGGTCGAGGCGGTGCCGTGGCGGACGACCAGGGACACGGCGGCGACGACCTCGCCGTCGAGGTCGTGGATCGGGGCGGCGACGGACAGGGCGTCCATGGTGACCTGGCGGTCGCTGACGGCGTAGCCGCGGGCGCGGGCGCCGGCCAGGGCCGCGCGGATCTGGTGGGCGGTGGTGAGCGTGCGCTCGGTGTACCGCTCGACCGGGTGGGCCAGGACTTGTTTCTGCACGTCGGCGGGGGCGTACGCGAGCAGGACCAGGCCGACGCCGGTGGCCGTGAGCGCGAAGCGGCCGCCGACCCGGGTGAGCACCGGCACCGCGCCGCTGCCCGCGATCCGTTCGACGAACACGACCTCGGTGCCCTCCCGCACGGCCAGCTGCACGTTCTCGCGGGTCACCTGCGACAGGTCCTCCAGATACGGCAGCGCGACCTCACGCAGGCCCAGCCCGCGCGGGGCGAGCGAGCCGATCTCCCACAGGCGCAGGCCGATGTGGTAGCAGCCGGCCGGGCCCCGTTCCAGCGCGCCCCAGGCCACGAGCTCTGCCACCAGCCGGTGCACAGTGGAGACCGGCAGCCCGGAGTGCCGGGACAGGTCGCTGAGCGTCAGCGACCGCCGATCGGAGGTGAACGCGCCGAGGATCTGCAGGGCGCGCGCCACGACCGGCCCGGTCTTTACGGCGGCTGACGGCATCGGCGGCTCCACGGTCAGAGCTCCATAGTCAGAGCTCGAGGACCAGCTTGGGGCAGGCGGCGCGGGAGACGCAGACGAACATCACGTCGTTCGCCGCCTGCTCTTCGGGGGTGAGGAGCGAGTCGCGGTGGTCCACGACGCCGGCGAGGACAGGGGTCTCGCACGTGCCGCACGTGCCCTCCCGGCACGAGGTCAGGACGTGTACGCCCGCCTTCTCCACGACCTCCAGGATCGACCGGTCCGGCGGCACCATCAAGGTGAGACCGGAAGCGGTCAGCTCGACCTCGAACGCACCGGTCATGACCGGGTCGCCCGTGTCCTTGGGGGTGAAGCGTTCCACGTGCAGCGGGCGGTTCGCGCAACGCGCCTCGACGGCCTCCAGGAGCGGGGCGGGGCCGCAGCAGTAGACGAGGGTGTCCACGGGCTCCTCCGCCAGGAGGGTGTCGAGGTCGAGCAGGCCGTGCTGGTCCTGCGGCCACAGGAGCACGCGGTCGCCGTGGGTGGCACGCAGGTCGTCGGCGAACGCCATCGACGCCGCCGTGCGGCCGCCATAGGCCAGCCGCCATTGGGCGCCTTCGACGGCGGTGATCATGGGAAGGATGGGGGTGATCCCGATCCCACCGGCGATGAACAGGTAGCGGGTAGCGGAGTGGAGCGGGAAGTTGTTGCGGGGGCCGCGGGTCAGGATCGTGGCGCCCGGGCGGAGCTCGTCGTGCACGTAGGCGGAGCCGCCCCGGCCGTCGGGCTCGCGCAGCACGGCGATCCGCCACGTCGTCCGGTCGGCCGGGTCGCCGCACAGTGAGTACTGGCGGACGAGGTCGCCGCCAGCGAGCACCAGGTCGACGTGCCCGCCGGGCGTCCAGACGGGCAGCTCTTCGCCGGTCGGATCACGCAGTTCGATCGCGACGACCCCCTCGGCCACCTGCTCACGCGCGTGCACGACGACCTTGCGCTCGGCCGCGCCACGTACACTCCCCACTGCGGTCATCGGGTCACCCCCGCACCGGAAGGGGCTGATGGGCCGTGAGCCTGCTCCGGTCCTGGGGCGACCGCAGGCGGGCCGGGGGCCGGTTCGGGGGAGTGGTCGACCGGGTGGGAGAGGAGCCATTCCCACACCTCGATCGGCCCCTCGGCGATGTGGGTGGCGCCGCAGTGGCACATGCCCTGCAGCATGTCGCTACCCGGCAGCCACACCACACGGAGCACCTCACGCCCGGTGAGCATGCGCGTCGATTCCATGCCCGTCACACCCGGCTGTCGACGCCTTGCTGAGCGAGCCTGGCCAGCATGCGCCGCGCCGCCAGCCCGCCGGTGTCGATGTTGATCGACAGCTCCTGGTAGCCCTCCGGCTCAGACGCGATCACCTGCTCCAGCACGTCCAGCGCGGCCACGTCCTGCAGCACCACGGTCCGGTTGTTCTCGGCGAGGAAGTCCGACACACCTTGATCGTCCAGGGAGAAGTCCCGCGCCACGGCCCAGAAGTCGTGCGTGGTGTGCTCGGTCTCGGGCGTGATCGCGTACACGACCTCGACATGGAAGGCGTCCGGGTCGGTGCCGTCGGCGTTCGGCAGCACCCCGGGCGGCGCGATCCGCGAGTGCAGCTTGTACAGGCACGGCGGCGTATATTCGATGTCCTGCCACCGCATGATCCGCCCGGTCAGCCCGGTGGACTTGGCGTAGAACGGCGGGCACTCGGCGTCGTCCATGCGCCGGCTGACGTATACGATCCCGGCCTCCTCGTCCACCTCAGTGGTGATCGGGGTGGCGGCCACCTCGGGGGTGCCGATGTACCCGCCGTGCAGGTACGTCTCGTGCGACAGGTCGAGCAGGTTGTCCACCAGCAGCCCGAACCGGGCCTTGAGCGGCTCCATCCCGGACACGGAGGTGTAGCCGGGGGAGACCAGCCAGGGTGCCCGCGGGATGTGGGTGGCGTCGCTCTTGGCCGGGTCGCCGATCCAGACCCAGACGAACGAATCCTGCTCGACGACCGGGTAGCTCTTCAGCCGGGCGGTCCGCGGCACCCGGGTCTGGCCGGGGACGGCCACGCAGCCGCCGTCGGCGCCGTAGGTGAAGCCGTGGTAGCCGCACACCACCTGGTCGTCGACCAGCCGGCTGGGCGGCTCGGACAGCGGGAACCGGCGGTGCACGCAGCGGTCCGACATGGCGGTGACGGTCCCAGCGCGGGTCCGCCAGAACAGGATGGACTCACCGCAAATGGTGCGGCTGAACAGCTCGTGGCCGATCTCGCGCCCGTACGCGGCGACGTACCACTGATCGCGGGGGATGAGTGACATGGGCGACTCCTTCAACAATGGAACGATGGTGACCTGGGTCACCGGCACCGCGGAACGGCGGTTTCCGGATACCGGAAAACGAATGTCCCTAGAACCGCGGGACCGGCTTGATCGTGTCGCCGGACACGACGTCGCCGTCCGCGCTCTGGATCTCCTCGACCTTGTCATGCCTGTCCCGACCACGCCGTCGGCGCCGAACGCCGCGACCTGGAGATCTACCTCAACCGCTGCCGTGACGGCTCTGTCGGACCTGCCGCCGCACTGACGCCCGGCAGTTCCCAGAGCTTGCGCTTCTGGATCTTGCCGGAACCGGTTTTCGGTAGGTCGTCGAGGAATGTGACGTACCGTGGGATCTTGTACTTGGCCAGCCGGGTGAGCAGGAACTCGCGCAGCTCGTTTCCCGTGACGGCGTGCCCGGGACGGGTCACCACGAACGCGCGGCCGGTCTCCCCCCACGTCTCGTCCGCGACGCCGACCACCGCCGCCTCGGCAACCGCGGGATGCTCGAACAGGACCGCCTCCACCTCCGCCGGATAGACGTTCTCGCCGCCGGAGATGTACATGTCCTTGACCCGGTCCACGATGTACAGGTGCCCCTCCTCGTCGCGGTAGGCGACGTCGCCGGAGCGGAACCAGCCACCCTCGGCGAGGGCCGCGGCGGTGGCCCCTGCGTCGTTCCAGTAGCCGGGGGTGACGTTCGGGCCCTGGATGAGGACCTCGCCGGGCTCGCCCGGCGAGGCGTCGTCGAGGTCGGCCCGGACCACCCGCACGTCGGCGAAGAAGACGGGCACGCCCGCTGAGCCGACTTTGCGCGTGCTCTGACTGGCCTCCAGGAACGTCGCGCCAGGTGAGGTCTCGGTCATCCCGTATCCCTGGCAGAACACCAGCCCCCGCTCCTGGTACGTGCGGATCAGCGCGGGCGGGATCGCCGCTCCCCCGGACATCAGCGTCCGCAGCGAGGACAGGTCCGCCCCGGCCCAGCGCGGCGATGCGGCGAACGCGGCGAACATCGTGGTGACCCCGAACATCCACGTGACGCCGTACTTTTCGATCAGGTCGTAACAGGCGTCCACGTCCCACGACGGCATGATCGCCGATCTGCCGCCCTTGGCGAAGGTCGGCAGCAACGTCTGGTTCAACGCCGCCACGTGGAACAGCGGGGCGCTGACCAGCGTCGTCTCGTCGCCGGCCACGTCCACCCCGATGAGCATGTTGTACGTGTTCCAGATCAGGTTGGCGTGGCTGAGCGTGGCGCCCTTGGGCCGGCCGGTGGTGCCGGACGTGTAGAGGATGAGCGCGATGTCGTCCTGCGCCACCGGCACGTCGATCGGGGCATGATCCCCCGCCGCCAGCCAGCTCTCGTAGGCGTCGAGCGGGATGATCTCATCCGGACCCGGCGTGCTGGTCAGCGCCGCCACCAGGCCCGCGCACTGCGGCGCGTGGATCAGGACCTTCGCGCCGCAGTGCCCCAGCATGTAGTCGATCTCGGGCGCCGCGAGCCGGAAGTTCAGCGGGACGAAGATCGCACCGAGCACGTGCGTGGCGAACATGGTCTCGGCGAACGCGGTGTGGTTCGGTCCGAGATAGGCGACCCGGTCCCCGGCCCGCACGCCGCTGTCCCGCAGCCGCGCCGCCACCCGCGTCACCCGCTCGTGGACCTCGGCGTACGTCAGAGAGCGGTCCTCGAAGACGAAGGCCGTGCGGTCCGGCGACATCATGGCCCGCCGCGCCGGCCAGCCGCCGATCCCGGAGTTCTGCATGAGCGTGCCTCTCGTGTCAGGACGTGGTGGCCTTGGAGACGACCGGCTCCGCGAGATCACCGTGGCTGGTCTCCTTGAGCGCGAGCGTGCAGACCACGGCCAGCAGGCACGCGGCGGCGATGATGGCCGAGATGACCAGGGTCCCGCCGCCGCTGTTGGAGGCCTGGATCTGGGCGAACACCACGGGAGCCAGCCCGGCGCCGAGCCCGGCCAGCTGGTAGCCGAGCGACGCCCCGGTGTAGCGGGTGCGGGTGCTGAACAGTTCGGTGTAGAGCGCGGCCAGCGGACCGTACATCATCGGGTGCACGACGGCCTGGCCGAGGACGAGCGCGGCGGTGAGCAGCCCGGCGCTGCCCGTGTTCACCAGCGGGAACAGGGCGAACGCGAACACCGCCATGATCAGCGCGCCGATCACGACGACCGGCCGACGCCCGATCCGGTCGGACAGCGCCGACCAGCCGAGGATGCCGAACACGGCCAGCGCCGACGACAGCGTCAGCCCGTTCAGCACGGTCTGCCGCTCGAAACCGGCCCCCACGCCGTACGCGATGAGGAACGTGGTGAGCGTGCCCTGCGCCACGAACGCCGCCAGCCCCACGCCGACCCCGAGGAGCAGCGTCCTAGGCTGGTCGCGCAGCACGTCCAGCAGCGGGGCCCTGGAGGCGCGCTCCTTGACGGCGGCGCTGAACACCGGGGTCTCCTCCACCCGCGTCCTGACGAACAGGCCGATGGCGAGCAGCACGATGCTGATCAGGAACGGCACTCGCCAGCCCCATGCCAGGAAGGCCTCGTTGCCGACGAGAGCGACGGTGCCGCTCAGCGCGCCCGTGGACAACACCATCCCGAACGGCGCCCCGGCGTTGGTGAAGCTGGCCCACAGGCCGCGGCGGGCGGTGGCGTGTTCTGCGGACATCAGCACCGCGCCGCCCCACTCGCCGCCGACCGCGACCCCCTGCAGGACCCTCAGCAGGACGAGCGCGATCGGGGCGAGCACCCCGGCCTGCGCGTACGTGGGCAGCAGCCCGATGAGGAAGCTGGCCGCGCCCATCAGCACCATGGTCAGGACCAGCATGCGCTTGCGCCCCAGCCGGTCGCCGAAGTGGCCGAACACGACGCCGCCGATCGGCCTGGAGAGGTAGCCGGTGGCGAACGTGCCCAGGCTGGCCACCGTGGCGACCAGCGGGTCGAGGTTGGAGAAGAAGACCTTGTTGAACACGACGGCCGACGCCGTGGCGTACAGGAGGAAGTCGTAGTACTCGATGACGCTGCCGAGGAAGCTCGAGGCGACCGCGCGGCGCAGCTGGACGGGATTGGACATGAGTGGGGGGCTCCTCACATCTCGGAAGGGGGTTCAGGCGTAGTGCCGGTAGACGGCACGGGCCACGCACGCGGGCTTGGCCGCGCCGTCGATCTCCACGGTGAAGTCGAGCGACATCTGGACGCCGTCGCCGGGGACGTCCTCGACCTCGGCGACCTTGGCGGCCAGGCGGATCTTGCCGCCGACCTTGACCGGGCTGGGGAAGCGCACCTTGTCCAGGCCGTAGTTGATGCTCATCTTCATGCCCTGGATGTCGAGCAGCTCGTTGAAGAGCGGGATGAGCAGGGCGAGGGTCAGGTAACCGTGCGCGATCGTGCCGCCGAACGGGCCGTCCTTCGCCTTTTCCGGGTCGACGTGGATCCACTGGTGGTCGTCGGTGGCCTGGGCGAAGAGGTTCACCCGGTCCTGGGCGATCTCCTGCCAGCCGGTGTGGCCGAGGTCGTGCCCGGCCAGCGCCTTGAGCTCGGTGAGACCGTTCGCGACGATGGTCATGACTGTGTTTCCTTGGGGGTGAGGCCGAGCAGGCGCGCGGCGTTGTCTTTGAGGATCTTGGGGCGGACCTCGGGCTTGATGTCGAGCTTGGCGAAGTCCGCCAGCCACCGGTCCGGGGTGATCACCGGGTAGTCGGAGCCGAACAGCACCTTGTCCTTCAGCAGCGTGTTGGAGTACCGGACGAGCTGCGGCGGGAAGTACTTCGGGGACCAGCCGGACAGGTCGATGTACACCGACGGCTTGTGCGTGGCGACGGCCAGGGCCTCGTCCTGCCAGGGGAACGACGGGTGCGCCAGAATGATCTTCAGGTGCGGGAAGTCCACGGCCACGTCGTCGACCAGCATCGGGTTGGAGTACTTCAGGCGGATGCCCGCCCCGCCCGGCACGCCCGCGCCGATGCCGGTCTGGCCGGTGTGGAACAGCGCCACCGCGCCGAGCTCCTCGATCACCTCGTAGAGGGGATAGGCCATCGGGTCGTTGGGGGCGAAGCCCTGGATGCTGGGGTGGAACTTGAAGCCGCGCACGCCGTACTCGGTGACCAGCAGGCGGGCCTCGCGCGCACCCGCCCGGCCCTTCCACGGGTCGACACTGGCGAACGGGATGAGCACGTCGAGGTGCTCGGCGCAGCCCTCGGCGATCTCCTCGTTGGAGATGCGGGGGTGGCCGGTGGCGTGCTCGGCGTCCACGGTGAAGACCACCGCGGCCATCTGCCGCTCCCGGTAGTAGGCGGCCATCTGCGCGATGGTCGGCCGCTCGTGCGCGCCGAAGTAGTCCGCCGACGCGCCGAACAGCTCCGGGCTGAGCGAGCCGTGCCCGTCCTTGGATACCTCCGCGTGGGTGTGGACGTCGATCGCGACCAACTCGTCGATGTTCATGACGTGGGGGCCTTTGGCGCGGGGATGCCGTACGTCTCCGGCTCGGCGCCGACGCCGGTGTCCCAGGAGGCGGCGATGGCGTCGGCGGACCAGCCGCCGTCGGCGTACGCGACGGCCTGCTCCTTCGGGTGCGACCAGAGGGCCAGCTTGTCGCCGCCGATGCCGATGGCCTGCCCGGTGACGCCCACGGAGGCGTCGGAGGCCAGGTAGACGATGAGCCCGGCCACGTCCTCGACCGTGCCGAGGCCCTCGTCCCTGCGCAGCCAGTCCGGCAGCGGGCCGCCGGTGCGCTCGGCCTCCTCCAGGATCGGGGCGAAGGCCGGGATCGTCTTGGTCATCTCGGTGGCCGCGACCGGGACGACGGCGTTGACCGTGATGTTCGCCCTGGCCAGCTCCATGGCCCAGGTGCGGGCCATGGCGACGATGCCGGCCTTGGCGGCGGCGTAGTTGGTCTGGCCGAAGTTGCCGCGCTGGCCGGCCGGTGAGGAGATCAGGATCAGCCGGCCGCCCTCGCCCTGCTCACGCATGCGGACCGCGGCCGCACGGGCACCGGTGAACGTGCCCCGCAGGTGCACCTCGACGACCGCGTCGAAGTCCTCGTCGGACATCTTCCACAGGACCCGGTCCCGCAGGATGCCGGCGTTGGTCACCATGACGTCGAGCCGGCCGAACTCCTTGACCGCCGCCTCCACCAGCTGCTGCGCGACCTGCGCCGAGCCGACCGCGCCGGCCTCGACCACGGCCTTGCCGCCCGCGGCGACTACGGCCTCGGCCACCTCAGTGGCCGCCGCGGCGTCCACGTCGTTGACGACGACCGCCGCTCCGGCGGCGCCGAGCGCCTCCGCGTAGGCCCGGCCGAGACCGCGCCCAGCCCCGGTGACCACCGCCACCTTGCCCGACAAATCCATCTATTCCCACCCAAACAATGTAGAAGTCCGCCGATGCGGCAACGTTGCCGCGTTCTACGTTGGGCATAATTTCAACCTAAGTCAAGAGTTTGCCCGATGTCTCGGTTCGGTCTACGCTCATGCCTGTGAAGCACGACGACGAGCAGGACCAGCTGCCTTCGGCGCGCCCCCAGTCACTGATGTTCAGCTTTCTCGGCATCTACGTGCTGGGGCGTGACACCGCGGTCTACTCGGGCAGCGTCATCGACGTCTTCGCCCGCCTCGGCGTCTCGGAGGAGGCAGTGCGCTCGACGCTCACCCGCATGGTCAAGCGCAACCTGCTGGCCAGGCACCGTCAAGGCAAGAAGGTCTATTTCGGGCTCACGCCGCACGCCACGGAGGTGCTCGACAACGGGCGCAGGCACGTCTGGGAGAAGGGCGCGGTCAACCGCGACTGGGACGGCACCTGGACGCTGGTCGGCTTCTCGTTACCGGGCAGCGAGCGCAGCACCCGCCACGACCTGCGCTCCCAGCTCATCTGGGCCGGGTTCGGGCTGCTGCAGGGCGGGTTGTGGATCGCTCCCGGGGCGAAGGACGTGGAGTCGATGCTGGCCCCCTTGGGCCTGGGTGACAACGTCACCGTGCTGCAGGCGCGGGCGTTCAAGCCGACGGAGTCGGCCGACCTGGTGCGCAGGGCGTTCGACACCGACCAGATCGCCGAACGCTACCGGGCCTTCCTCGACCGCTGGGACACGGCGCACCCGCTGCCGTCGGCCGCAGACGACCTGGCCAGGCAGCTGTTCCTGCACACCGACTGGCTGCAGCTGGTCCGCCAGGACCCCCGTCTGCCCGCCGAGCACCTGCCCGCCGACTGGCCGGGGATCCGCGCCGAGACCGTGTTCCACACCCTGGCCCACCGCTACGAGCCCAGCGCCGCGACGCTCGCCACGTCCGTGCTCGACGAGCTTCCCCTGCGCCCGTAACGCATCGGGGCGTGTGGATGCCGGAAATGTGTCACCTCATGCGACCTGGGTGTATTCGTGGATAAGTCCACCGAGTCGATCTCGCCGTAGGACCTCCAGCGAGGGCGGCATGAACGTCGGCTGGATCGAGAACGGCGACCACATCAAGGTCAAGGGCGTCGCCTTCGGCTCCGGCGCGACGTCCTTCACCGCGCGGGTGGCCGCCGCGACCAGCGGCGGCCGGATCGAGCTCCACCTCGACGGCGTCAACGGCACGCTGGTGGGAACCTGCACCGTGCCGGGGATCGGCGGCTGGCAGACGTGGACGACCGTCACCTGCCCGGTGAACGGCGGCGCTCGGGCGCTGTCCATCACCGGACGCGCGGCGGCACCTGGCCCCGACCGCGCGATCCGGCCCATGCTTCTATCCGATGAACGGTCGGCCGAAAAGGTCTTGTTTCCGCAATCGTCATCGCTTACCTTTGCGCTGCAAACGTAACCGATAACGATTGCAACTTGTGAGGGCGGCATGGCCGAGGGCGGTGCGCCGGTGACGATGAGCGATGTCGCACGATTAGCGGGCGTCTCCACCGCGACCGTGTCGCGGGTGGTCAACGGGCGTTACGGCGTCAGCGCGAGCACCATCGCGCAGGTCCGCTCGGCCATCGAGCGGCTCGGCTACGAGTCGAGTCTGGTGGCGACGAGCCTGCGGCGCAGCCGTACCAACGTCCTGGGGCTGGTGACGCACAGCTTCCAGTCCTATACGGCCGAGGTGCTCAAGGGGGTCATGGATGCGCTGAGTCAGTCGGGTTTCGATCTGATCATCTACGCCAACAGCGACCTCTACGGGACGTACTTGGACGGCTGGGAGCAGCGGCATCTGGCCCGCCTGTCGGGCACGCTCACCGACGGCTGCATCGTGGTCACGCCCTCGGGCGAGGTGCGGAGCGGCACTCCCGTCGTGGTCATCGATCCGGCGAAGGGCTCGACGGTGCCATCGGTGACGGCGGACAACTTCGCGGGCGCCACCGCAGTCGTCCAGCACCTCCTCGGCCTGGGGCATCGGCGCATCGGCTTCATCGCGGGCCGCGCCAGCCTGGAGGCCGCGTGGTCGCGCGAGGAAGGTTACCGCAGGGCGCTGACCGAGGCCGGTGTTCCGATCGATCCGCAGCTGATCGCAAGAGGGAGCTTCAATCCCGAGTCCGCGGCACCGCTCGCGCGGGCGCTGCTGGACAGGGCGGACCGTCCGACGGCGATCTTCGCAGCGAGCGACGGAATGGCGCTGAAAGCCCTGGCGGTCGCGAAGGACTTGGGGCTCAGTGTGCCCGGCGACCTGTCGGTGGCCGGCTTCGACAACATTCCGGAGTCCGCGTTGACCGAGCCGGGGCTGACCACGGTGGACCAGTCGATGTACCGGCTCGGATACGAGGCCGCGCGCATGCTCAAGTCGCTGGTGTGCGGCGACTGGGAGGGCCCCGGTCAGATCGTGCTCCCGACCCGCCTGGTGGTTCGCGGCTCCACCGTGGCGCCGGGGAACCCTATGTGACCGTGACGCCGCCCACAGATACGGCGTTCGATCTCACCTGACGTTCGCGGCAACGAACGTCAGGTGGGCAAGCTGACCCCACGACGGATGGAGGTGCGAACACCAACCACGAACTATCCACCGCATGAATCAGGCCGGCCAGTCGGGCATCAACCGTGGCCAGCCATTAAGGGAGTTTCGCATGCGTTCTTTACTTTATCACGGCAGGTCACGCCCCCATGGCGGGCGCCGGCTCGCAGCGGCGATCACCGCCGGGGTCATGGCGATCGCGGCGATGTTGCTCGCGTCGCGGCCGGCGGCAGCGGACACGCCATGGCTGAGTGTCTCCGAGGACGGCTACGCGTCCTTCAGTGTTCCGGTGGCCTCCATCGAGGCCAGCGTGGGCCCGGTGTCGCAGGTCGTCATCGAGGGGAACTTCGGCCCCTCTTTCACCCGGGCGGAGTTCGGTCTGACCCGACGGGGCGACGTCTGGTCAGGGGTCCTTGGCCCGCTCAGGCCCGGGTTGTACTCCTACCAGGTCACGGGCGATGACACCAAGGGTCTCAAGGATCCGACGAACAGCACCGGCGTGGCGTCCAAGCCTCTTTGGAGCACCTTCTTCGTGCCGGGCGACGCGGCGCGCCTGCTGGCGGACGCCCCTCAGGGGCAGGGCGGCAAGGTCGAGACCCTGACCTACCAGGCCAAGCACCAGGAGAGGTCGGCTCAGGTATGGACGCCACCGGGATACACGGCCAAGGGTCCCAAGGCCTACCCGGTGCTGTTCCTGCAGCCCGGCGACGGCGGGAGCGCCACCGACTGGCTCGACCTCGGCCGGGCCAAGCAGATCTTCGACAACTTGTCGCTCCAGAACGCCATGGAGCCGATGGTGGTCGTGATCAGCGACGGTGACGGTATGCAGGATCTCCGGACGGCGGTCGCCGACCGCTACCGCGTTTATCGTGACCCGGCGCACCAGGCGATCGCCGGTGTGGCCGAGGGCGGGACACGGGCGCTGCGTGCCGCTCTGACCCACCCGGGCGAGTACGCCTACGCCGGCTCGTTCTCCGGTCTCCTGACGGATGGCGTCGGCCGAACGGACGCGAACGCGATCAACCGCCACGTCAAGCTGGTGCGCCTGTACACGGGGAACGTGACGGATCCCGCGTACAACGCGACCTACCGCCTGAAGAAGGCTCTGGACCGCGCCCGGATCACGTACGAATTCGACGGGGTAAACCCCGATGCCGGGGCGAACTGGAACGCCTGGCAGGAGAACCTCATCGATTTCGCGCCGCGGCTGTTCCGCAAGGTCTCGGATCACGGTCCGAGCGCCGGGCACGGGAAACTGAAGGGCGAGTTCAATCCGCCGGCCCCCGGCACCACCCCGACGCCGTTCGTCACCGAGGACGGCTTCGTCACCTTCGAGACCACGACGGAATTCACGGCTGCTGAGCGCGTCAAGGTGTGGGCGAACTGGGCGCCTAACGGAAGTTGGCTGCGCATCCCGCTGTCGCGTGCGGGCGACCGGTGGCGGGCGACCGTGGGGCCGCTCGACCCGTGGTTCTACTACTACCGGCTGATGGTGGACGGGGTCTCGGTCAAGGATGCCTCGAACCCGACGAAGGTGACCTCTGAGCCGACCTGGAGCACCTTCCTCGTCCGTGGGGACAAGGCACGCCTGCTCACGGACGTTCCCGCCGGCCAGGGCGGAAAGGTCGAGAGCATGACGTACCGGAGCGGCGTGGCGAACCAGGACCGGACCGCCCTGGTCTGGACCCCGCCGGGATACGACCCGAACCGCGCGCAGCCGTATCCCGTCTTCTACCTCCAGCACGGTGGCGGCCAGAGCTACACGGACTGGGTGGAGATGGGACGCGCCAAGCAGATCCTCGACCACCAGTTCCTCGACGGGGACCTGGTGCCGATGGTGGTCGTGATGAGCAACGGCAACGTCTCCGACTTCAACAAGGAACTGCTGGAGAACATCGTCCCGGCGGCCCGCGCCCGCTACCACGTCTCCGACGACCCCTCGCAGCAGGCCCTCGCCGGCCTGTCGATGGGTGGCGGGCAGACGTTCGGCGTGCTCAAGGCCTTCCCGGGTCGGTTCGCCTACGTCGCGGCGTTCTCGGCCGGGTTCGGCAGTGCCGCCGGCGTCGACGCGGAGGCGATCAACAGCGGCACCAAGCTGTTGCGCCTGTACGTCGGCGACCAGACGGACTTCGTCCACCCGTCGTTCATGACGTCCCTGACCACCCTGAACAACCTCGGTATCCGCTATGAGTTCGACGGGGTCACCCCGGGGCCGCACGGCTGGGACGTGTGGCAGAAGAACCTCATCGACCTGGCGCCACGCCTGTTCAAGCGCTAGGCGAGCCCGTCCGCCCGGCCTTCGCCGCCGGACGGGGGCTGTGTTAGCGCTCACATGAGGATCGGCACGAAGGACGGGGCGCGGGTCGCGTCATCCGTGCCCCGTCCCGGCCGATCGCTCGGTTTCAACGGCGGCGTATGAACCTCCGTGCGCCGCGATCCCCAAGGGAATATGCCAATGAACAAGAAATGGATTTCTGCTGCTGCGGCCGTGCTCGCCGTCACGACCGCGCTGGTCGCCTGCTCCTCCAACGGGGGAGGGGGCACAAGCACCGCGAGCGGCAGCGGCGCGAGTAACTGCACGAACACGATCCCCAAGAAGAACCTGCCGGTCGTGACCATGTGGGGCTGGTACCCCAACATGCAGCTCGTCGTCGACAACTTCAACAAGCAGAACGGCGAGGTGCAGGTCTGCTGGACCAACGTCGGCCAGGGCGGTGACGAGTACGACAAGTTCCAGACGGCCATCTCGGCCGGCACCGGCGCACCCGACGTGATCATGATCGAGATGGACCGGATCCCGACCTTCCAGATCCAGAACGCGCTCGTCGACATCAAGAAGTACGGCTTCGACGCCGTCAAGGCCGACTACAGCGAGGGCGCGTGGAAGGACGTCTCGGTCGGTGACGCGGTCTACGGCGTGCCGGTCGACGGTGGTCCGATGGCGATGATCTACCGGAAGGACATCTTCGAGAAGTACGACATCACGCCGCCCAAGACGTGGGCCGAGTACGAGCAGGCGGCCCAGAAGATGAAGGACGCGGGTGGTCCGGCGTTCGGCGACTTCGCCGCGAACGTGTCGGCCCTCACGATGGCGCTGCAGATCCAGAAGGGCGCGGCCCCGTTCACCTACAATCCGGCGCAGCAGAGCTCAATCGGAGTCAAGCTGAACGACCAGGCCTCCAAGGACGTGCTCGACCACTGGGGGCGCCTGGCGAAGAAGGGGCTGGTCGGGACGCAGGACCAGTTCACCCCGGAGTACATCTCCGGCGTGATCAACGGTAAGTACGCGACGTACATCTCGGCGGCCTGGGCGCCCGGCTACCTCACCGGTGCCGGCGTCGGCAAGGGCAAGGACACGGGCAAGTTCGCGGTGGCGCCGCTCCCTCAATGGGATCCCGACCACCCGGTGCAGGTGAACTGGGGCGGGTCTGCCTTCTCCGTGACGAGCCAGGCGAAGAACCCGGAACTCGCGGCGAAGGCGGCGTACGGCCTCTACGCCGACAAGGAGTCGCTCACCCACGGCTGGACCAACCAGATCATCTTCCCGCTGAACCTCAAGGCGCTCAACGACCCCGAGTTCGTGAACCTGAAGGTCGGGTTCTTCGACGGCCAGCAGGCGAACAAGGAGGTCTACATCCCCGCGGCCAACGCCTACAAGGGCGTCACCTACAGCCCGTTCGGCCAGTACTACTTCGACGCCATGACCAAGCAGATCAGCGCGCTCATCGAGGGCTCCGTCACCGGTGCGCAGGCCGCCGACCGGATTCAGGAGGACGTGGCGAACTACGCCAAGGAGCAAGGCTTCACCGTTCAGTGACGTGAGGGGTGGGCCGTCTTCCACTCCGCCGGCCCACCCCTGATCCCTCGGCATCGACATCCCGGAGTCCAGGTTGACCCTCATGATCGACAAGAGTGTGCCAAGCACCCAAGACAGGACGCACAAAATTCGTGGCAAGGTGCGCCTCCGTGAGCATGTGATGGGGTGGCTCTTCGTCGGGCCATTCGGGATCGTCTTCCTGGCGTTGCTCATCGCGCCACTCGCGTACGCGCTGTACCTCAGCCTTTTCCAGAAAAGGCTGATCGGCGGCACCAGTTTCGTCTTCCTCGACAATTACGTGAAGGCGTTCACCGACCCGAGCTTCCTTTCCGGGTCATGGCTCGTCATACGCTTCTCGCTGGTCTCCATCCCGCTGCAGATCATCGTCGCGCTCGCGATGGCCCTGATCCTGGATGCCGTGACCTCTCTGTTCACTCGCTTCTCCCGCCTCATGATCTTCCTCCCCTATGCGATCCCCACGGTCATCGGAGCCGTCATGTGGGGATTTCTGTACAGCAAGAGCTTCGGGCCGCTCTCCGACCTCTTCGGCCTGTTCGGCGCCGCCCCGCCTGATTTCCTCAGCAGCAACCTGATCTTCTACGGTCTGGTCAACGTCGTCACCTGGCAGTGGGCCGGCTATTACATGATCATCCTGTATGCGGCGCTCCAGGGCATCGATCCGGCGCTTTACGAGGCCGCCCGCATGGACGGCGCCGGCAAATGGCAGATCGCACTTCGGATCAAAATCCCGCTGATCGCCCCCGCACTGCTGCTGATCCTGGTCTTCTCGCTTATCGGCACCCTGCAATTCTTCAACGAACCGCAGATTCTGCGTTCCCTCGCGGCCGGCACGATCGGACCGGATTTCACCCCCAACATGTACGCGTATCAGCAGGCGTTCGCACTCGCGAACTTCAACTACGGATCGGCGATCTCCTTCGCCCTCGGCGGGATCGTCTTCGTCGGTGTCTACGCCTTCCTGTTCTTCACCCGCAAGCGGAGGAGCTTTCTGTGACGAGCGACCGTTTCCGCGCCGGCGTCCGCCGCCGGCCACAACGCCACCTCCCCCTCCAGGTGCTCCTCGGCTTCCTGGTCGTGTACTTCCTCGTGCCGTTCTGGTGGGTCATCGTCAACAGCTCCAAGGACGCCCCCGGCCTTTTCGGCGGCGGCAACACCCTGTGGTTCGCCGACCGGATCGACTACCTCGGCAACCTCGAGCAACTGTTCACCTATGACAACGGCATCTACGGCAGGTGGATCCTCAACTCCACGCTGTACGCACTCGTGGGCGGCGTCGGCGCCACGGTCCTGGCCGTCATGGCCGGCTACGGATTCGCCAAGTACCGATTCGCCGCCAGGCGCTTCAGCTTCTCACTCGTGCTCGGCGCGTTGATGGTGCCGGCGACGGCCCTGGTGATCCCCACCTTCATGATGTTCTCCGAGTTCGGCCTGACCAACACGATCTGGGCGGTGATCCTCCCATCACTGCTCAACCCGTTCGGCGTCTACCTGATGCACGTATACGCGCGCGACGCGGTTCCCGACGAGATCCTGGACGCGGCGCGGGCCGACGGTGCGGGTGAGGTGCGAACGTTCCTCCAGGTCGCATTCCCCCTGATGCGGCCCGCGGTGGTCACAGTGCTGCTCCTGTCTGCCGTGGCGTCCTGGAACAACTACTTCCTGCCTCTCGCCATGCTTTCCGACAATCGCCTCTTCCCCGTCACTGTCGGACTCGGCCTCTGGCAGGGAATCGCCTCGGCGAACAACGCGGGCAGCACCTCCCTCTGGAGCCTCATCGTCATGGGCGCGCTCGTGTCGGTCGTTCCCCTCGTCATCGCCTTCTTCACGCTTCAGCGGCACTGGCGCGGAGGGCTGTCCGTCGGTGGCCTGAGATAGGCCGGGGTCGGTCTTCCAGACAATCAACCCGTACGGATGTCCGGGTGCTGGAGCACGCGCCGAGCACAGGATCTTGGTGTTGCGGCATGAGATCGCGGTGCTGCGTCGCCAGGTCGCCCAGCCCCGGCCGGACTGGGCTGATCGGGCGCTGCTGGCCGCGGCCAGGCTGTCACGCGCTCGCCTTCGACTGCATCGCATCGTGACACCCGGCACGCTGCTCGCCTGGCACCGCAGGCTGGTCAAGAAGAAGTGGACCTACCCCGCCAAGCAAGGTCGGCCCCCACTCTCCGAAGAGATCCGCGATCTGATCATCCGGTTGGCGCGGGAGAATCCCCGATGGGGGCATCGGCGCATCCAGGGCGAATTCCTCGGTCTTGGGGCACAATGTCCGCCGAGGCGATGATCGCCGCCTGCGCGCGGCTGCGCCTGGGATGCAGGCGGCTGCCGTCGGGCTGGGTGAAGACGAACCCGCTGTCGGTCCACGCCTCGCCCATGGCCAGCCGTTCCTGGGGTTGCTGCTGTCGGTGAGCGCGCAGCACCTGGGCGGTGTCGGTGTCCAGGGCGATGGTGCGCACGGAGGCGTCGGTCTTCGGCGTGCCTTCGTGGACCTGCCAGGCCAGCGAAACCCCAGCTCACAGCTCGAAACCGTTTTTTCGAGCGGGACAGGCCTGAGTGTTGTCCGGCGAAGCCCTCGAAGCAGCCGCTCACCCCGGGAGACCTCCGACCGTCAGATGAACACGATGGCGTCGGCCTAGCCTGGGCAGCCCTCCGGCTTACAGGTGGTCCGAGTAGAAGTCGACGAGCCGATCGACGGCGGCATCGACGTACTCGGGCTCGTCGTACATCTCGTAGTGGCCGGCGCCTTCGATCACCATGAGATCGACTGGGTTGGGCGCCAGCTTCCACAGCTGCATGCCGGACTCGTAGGAGCCGGTGTTGCCGATGCGTCCAGCGAGGATGACCTGCAGCGGCTGGGTCATGAGCGGATCGACCAGGTGATATGCGTCGTAGCCCAGGAGCAGCGAGTCGCCACGCGCAAGGCGGCGGTTCGTCGAGTGCTCGTTCCTGCCCCGCTCGGTGCGGTAGAAGGTGATTGCCTGGGTCGTGTCGATATCGGTCAGGCCGGCCGCGGCGGCATCCTCCAAGGTGTCGGGCAGCCAGTTCACGCGGGTCAGCTCACCGGTGTGGGTTTCCTCGATGCGCGCATCGGCCATGGTGTCGAGTGCGACCACCGGGCCGTCCGGCTGGAAGCTGCGGAACGACGTGCCCATATTGCCCGGAACGATCGTGCCGACTGCCTTGATGCGGTGATCCGTGCGGGCGGTGTGCACCGCGTAGCCGCCACCGGCGCAGATGCCGAGGACGCCGATGCGGTGCGGGTCGATGCCGGGGATTGTGCTGAGCGTGTCAATCGCGTAGGAGATGTCCTCACCGCGGCGGTACGGGTCTTCGAGGTCGCGAGGCTCTCCGCCGCTCTGCCCCTGGTGGGCCGGGTCGAACACGAGCGCCGCGATACCCCGGGCAGCGAGGCGGGATGCGTAATTCGCGCCGATCTGCTCCTTCACGCTACTGCCAGGCGTCGAGAGCACTACGGCGTGCAGCGGCGCGGGTTCCTCGACGTCGTCGGGCAGGTGGAGGTCGGCCGCGAGCTCGATCGGCCCGCGCGGGATCGTGATGTGCTGAAGCATCTGATGGCACCTTTCGCATAGGGTTTGTTCGACCGCTGGACCAGTTCAAAATGGCTACTAGTACAATCTCGTACTAGTTTAAGACTGTACCACCTGGAGAAGGGGCTCGCGTGTCGGTTGACGCCGCACAGCTGTGGACGCTGAACCATCGCCTGCTGACCGTCGTGCTGGACGCCTGCAGCGCCGAGCTGGCCGAGCTGGGACTGGAGGCGAAGGAGTTCTTCGTGCTCGCCGAGGTTGCCGCGTCGCCGTACCCGGCCGAGCTGGCGGCGAGGCTGGTGATCCCCAAGGCGAGTGTGACGGTCTATGTGCGCAACCTCGTCGCCAAGGGGTTCATGCGACGTGAGATCGACGACGCGGACCTGCGGCGACACCGGCTCGTACTCACTGACGAGGGCGAGGCGGCGCGGGACCGCGCGCTCGCAGCGCTCGCGGCGGAGTTCGACCGCAGGTTGGCGACGATCGTGCCTCGCGATCGCGCTGAGCTGCACCGGATTCTCCTGGCCTTGCTCGAGCCCGCACAGTAGGACTCTCATGAGAAGCCATCCGCTACAGACTCGGCCCCTGGACTGCGGCTGAACTGGCCCAGCTCGACCGTGCGACGCTGATCTGCGTCGCAGGAGCACGTGCCGATGGGACGCTGCGACCCTTCGTGCTGATCGGACATATTCGCCTCGGCCAAGACGAACTCATCCGCTCGCTCAACGTGTACCGCTCGAATATTGGGTTACGTGGCCTGAGATGTGGTTAAGCGGCGTGGTGGTATTCGCTGATCATGCCGGCAACCACGGGTCAGGCCGAGCGAACGCAGAAGGGGTGTCCGGCCGGGCTGGCGTACACCCGGGAGCCCGGCTGAGTGGAGGCGACGACATCGTCGGTCGGTCGTAGCCGTCGACCGCCGGCGTCGAGCACCCGCTGGTCCGCGCTCGCCGCGTCGTCCGTGGCGAGGTCGAAGTGCATCTGCTGGGAGGCGCCGTCGGGCCACTGCGGCGGCACATGCCCCGGGGCGTGCTGGATCACGATCACGGGGAAGCCGTCGATCTGCAGAAAGTGGTGCGTCGCCGTCCTCGTGATCGAGCCGCCGAGCAGCCGGTGCCAGAACGAGCTCTCGCTGTCCACGTCCGCGGCGTCCACGATAAGTGACGTCAGGCTGAAGGTCATGGTGTTTCTCCTCGAATGGCGTACGGGGGTGCGGTCAGACCACGGGGATGATGCCGCCGTCGACCCGGAACTGAGCACCGGTGAGCCATTTGGCGCGGCCGGAAGCGAGGAACGCGATCATCTCTGCGACGTCCTCGGGTTCGCCGGGGCGCCCCATCGGCACCTTCAGGTGGTCCACGATCTGCTGCTTGACATCGTCGATGCCCACGCCCTGGCTGTCGGCCATCTGCTGAAGATGGGCGACCGCTCCCTCGGTGACGACGAAGCCCGGCAGAACGCACACCACGCGTACGCCGTGCTCGCCCACCGCCGTCGCCAACTCGCGGCTGTAGGCGTTGAGCGCCGCCTTCGATGCCGCGTACGACGCCTCGGCAGGCTGGGGGAGGTGGCTGGCGATGGAGGAGACGTGCACCACGACGCCGGAGCCACGCTCGACCATCCCGGGAACCAGGGCCCGGTCGAGCCGGACCGCGCTGAGCAGGTTCATCTCCAGGTCGGCGAGCCAGGACGCGTCGGACCGCTCCAGGGTCGGCATCGGTCCGGTTGCGGCTCCGGCGTTGTTGACCAGGACGTCGATGCCTCCGACACTGTCCACTACTCGTCGGCCGAGTTCCGCTGCCCCCTCCTCGGACCGCAGGTCGGCGGGAATGAAGGTGGCGGGCAGGTCTTCCGGGGGCGCGGTTCGCGAGGCCGTCAGCACGGTGGCGCCGGCTGCGGCGAAGCGACGAGCCGTCGCCTCCCCGAGCCCTCGGCTACCGCCGGTCACCAGCACTCGCAGGCCGGTAAGCCCTTCGTGCTCGATCGTCATGGGCGTACTCCTTCAGTAAAATGAACCGGACTCCGGAAACTGTACACACAAACGGAGTCGGACTCACCTTATGGAGGATCGTTGCCGTCATCACGTCCACTGCGCGCCGATGCCCGCCGCAACCGCGAAGCGCTCCTGGTCGCGGCGCGGGAGGCGTTCCTCGCCGACGACGACGCCCATGTGGAGGAGATCGCCCGCCGAGCCGATGTGGCCATCGGCACGCTGTACCGCCACTTCGAAACGCGCGAGGCGCTCGTCGCGGAGGTGTACCGCCAGGAGGTCGCCGAGCTCTGCGCAACCCCCGCCCGGCTGCTCGCGCAACACGCCCCGGACGAAGCACTGCGCACCTTCCTGCTGCTGCTCGTGGAGCACGCGGCAGTAGGCAGAGGGATGGGTGAGGCGCTGGAGAGCATCATGGCAACCGATTCGCCGGTCTTCGACGACGCGCGCGAGGAGATGGCCCGCGCCCTCGGCGAACTTCTCGCCGCAGGTGTCGCAGCCGGCCTCATCCGCAAGGGCATCAGCGGGCGCGTCGTGCTGCGCGCCCTCGGCGGCATCTGCGGGATGCGCGCCAAAGGCTGGAAGGACGACGCGCTACGCATCGCGACGATCCTGTTTGACGGGTTGCGCTACGGCGCAGCGAACCACCGCTAGATCGACCACAACACACCCGAGCGAAGTCATCAGATCGCGAGAGGGCCTAGCGGGTCTTCAGCGAGCTTTGTGCGGACAGATGCATCGGAGCTTGCGGCAGTTCTGCGACTACATCAACGATCCGTACTACGGCTGGCCAGCCGAATGCGAGGATCGTTTCAGGCGCGCGAAGTAGTCCGGAGCCGTGCTTCCGCGGCCGACCGTCATGCCAGGTCGGCCAGAACGGCTGTGAGGAAATACCGCCGCCGCGCCGTGGGATCCGGCCGGCAACCGCCGGCAGGGGCTCGACCGCTTCATTCCTGAGCGTAGGCCTGCGGCTTCAGGCGCCCGCCGGTCCGCTGTAGTCGGTGGCGGCATAAACCTGCAGGAGCCTGTCGACTCCGCGCAGGAAGGTCTCGCAGATCAGCACCGGGTCGAACAGGCACCCGGCGGCCATGGCGCCGTCGCGCATCATCACGAAGTGGCGGGCGGCGGGCTCGGCGCCGGTCTCCTGGATCTTGGCCAGCAGTTCCGTGACGGTGTCCAGGAACCATTGGCGGTGGGCGAGCACGGCCTTTTGCACCGGGGACTCGGGGTCGGGATACTCGGCGGCGGCGTTGAGGAAGGCGCATCCCCGGAAGCCGGGGGACTGGATGCCCTGGGCGATGGACTTGCTGAGGGCCTGGATGGTGTCGGCGGCCGGTAGTCCGGCGGCGATGGCCTCGTCGGCCTGGCTGCGCATGGCCCGGTCGACCTCGTTCAGGTAGGCGAGGACGAGGTCTTCCTTGCCGGGGAAGTGCCGGTAGAGGGTGGCCCGCGTCACCTGCGCCTCGGCGACGATGCGATCGATGCCGACGGCGTGGATGCCCTTCGCGTAGAAGAGCCGGGTGGCGGTGTTGAGCAGCCGGGACCGCGCTTCGGACGGCCGGCCTTCGGATTGGCTGGACATGCCACCATCCTAGCGGATAGAACGTTCGGTCTTGACAGACTGCGCCGCAGGTTGCCATGCTGAGCCTGACAGAACGTTCGGCCTAGCGGGAGAGGTCCAGCAGCGGCTCATCGTATTCACGTACGTACCAGTGGCTGTCGCGACCAGGGGCGTCGCGCAGCGCCATCCGCCGGCAGCGCCTCCACCGGCACGAGCGAGGCGGCGGCCTGGCAGACCATCCCGTCCTGGTACCTGCTCAGCAGGCAGGACCAGGCCATCGCTGGGGCCCGCGCCGCTTCAACGAGCTCAGGCGCACCGTTCCCGGCATCAGTCAGCGCATGCTGACCGCCACCCTGCGCGTGCTCGAACACGACGGGCTGGTCACACGCAGCGTGTACGCCGAGGTGCCGCCCCGCGTCGACTACGAGCTGACGCCGCTCGGCCGCACGTTGCTCGAGCGGGTCTGGGGACTGATCGACTGGGCCGTGGAGCGCCATGACGACATCGAGGGCGCCCGCGGCCGCTACGATGTCCGGCGCACACCCGAGAAATCCCAACAAAACTTACGGAAATAATCGGAATAGTCTGCAATGGCGCCGTAGAAGGACTTCATCGGGCTGGTCGTGCCCGAGCTGCAGCGCAGGGGCCGCTACCGGACCTCCTACGAGGACTCGACGCTGCGCGAGCGGCTGCTCGACCCGGGCGTCCACCGGTTGCCCGCCACCCATCCGGGGCCGCCCACCGCCGGGGTTGACGGGCAGAGGTTGATGGGGCGGGCTACTGGAGCCCGGCGCGGACGGAGGTGATGCGCCGGGTGTTGAAGCCGAGCCAGTGCATCCGGCCCACATAGCGCGCGTGCTCGACCTTGAGACAGCGGTCCATGACCACGGTCACGCCGCCGTCCTCGGCGATCCGCGCGCCCTCCTCGTTGATCACCCCGAACTGGCACCAGAGGGCCCGGGCGTCGATCGCCACCGTCTCCCGTGCGATCTCCGGCAGCGCGTCCGGCGCGCGGAAGACGTTCACGAGGTCCACCGGAACGGGCACGTCGAGCAGGCTCGCGTAGCTGGTCTCGCCGAGAATCTCCTTCTCGCGGGGGTTCACCGGGATGATCCGGTAGCCGTGCCGTTTGAGGTAGTAGCCGACGAAGTGGCTGGCCCGCAGCTCGTTGCCCGACAGACCGACGATCGCGATCGTCCTGGTCGAATGCAGGACGCGCTGGATCGTCAGCGCGTCCTGGTAACGGTCGAGTTCCGTCATGCCGAGGCCACCTTTCCTGCGATCGTGGGCGCCACGCGGGCCAAGCCCTGCTCCAGGTCCCAGATCAAGTCGCCGACGGACTCGGTGCCGACCGACAGCCGTACCGTCCCTGGTCCGACGCCGGCCGCCCGCAGCTCGTCGTCGCCGAGCTGGCGGTGGGTCGTGCTGGCGGGGTGGATGACCAGGCTCTTGGCGTCGCCGACGTTCGCCAAGTGCGACCAGAGCGTCAGGCCGCCGATGAGGCCCTGCCCGCCGGCCCGGCCGCCCGCGCAGTCGAAGGAGAACACCGCGCCGGCGCCGCGCGGCAGGTACTTGTCCGCCAGCGGCCGGTAACGGCTCTCCGGCAGCCCGGGGTAGGTCACGTTGGAGGCCAGCTCGTGCGACTGGAGGAACGCCGCGACCGCCCGCGCGTTGTCAACGTGACGATCCATGCGCAGCGACAACGTCTCCAGCCCCTGCAGGAACAGGAAGGCGTTGAACGGCGACAGCGCCGCGCCGAGGTCACGCAGGGTCTCGGCGCGCAGCTTCATCAGGTAGCCGTACTCGCCGAACGTCTCGTGGAAGCGCAGCCCGTGGTAGGCCGGCGACGGGTCCGCGATCACCGGGAAGCGCCCGTTCGACCAGTCGAACGTGCCCGCCTCCACGACGACGCCGCCGATGCTCGTGCCGTGGCCGCCGATGAACTTGGTCGCCGAATGGATCACGATGTCGGCGCCCCACTCGATCGGGCGGCACAGGTACGGCGTCGCGAAGGTGTTGTCCACGATCAGCGGCAGCTCGTGCTCGTGCGCGACGGCCGCCACGGTCTCGATGTCCAGCACGTTCCCGGAGGGATTGCCGATCGTCTCGCCGAAGAACGCCTTCGTGTTCGTCTGGATGGCCTTGCGCCAGGCGTCGGGATCGTCGGGATCGACCCACGTCAGCTCCACACCCATCTTGCGCAGCAGGTGCTTGAGCTGGTTCACCGTCCCGCCGTACAGCGCCGAGGACGACACGACGTGGTCGCCCGGCTGCAGCAGCGTGAAGAGCGCCGCCGCCTGCGCGGCGATGCCGCTGGCGAACGCCACCGCGCCGGCGCCGCCCTCCAGGTTCGCCACCCGTTCCTCGAACACCGCGACGGTCGGGTTCATGATGCGCGAGTACGTGTTCCCGTACTCCTGCAGGTTGAAGTACGCCGCCGCGGACTCCGGGTCCTCGAAGACGTAGCTGGTCGTCTGAAAGATCGGCACCGCGCGGGCACCCGTGTTCGGGTCGGGGCGTTGCCCGGCGTGCAGTTGCCTGGTCTCGAACCCGAACTCGCGGGCCTCTTCTGCACGGGGGAGCTTGTCGGTCACCAATTCCTCTTCCTCGACGTCACCCGGCCTGGGCCAGGAACCGGCGGATGATCGGCGTCTGTCGCGCCTCTTCCAGTAAGAAGCAGTCGTGGCCGTACGGCGCTTCGATCACCGCGCACTCGACTGGCTTGCCGAGCGCGCGCAGCGCCTGCTCGATCTCCTCCGATGCTGACGGCGGATACAGCCAGTCGGAGCTGAAGGCGATCAGCAGCGTGCGCGCCGAGACGCCGTCGAGCGCCTGCGCGAGCGACCCGCCGCCGTGCTGCCGGGCGAGATCGAAGTACGTCAGCGCGCGCGAGGTGTAGAGGTAAGTGTTGGCGTCGAAGCGCTTGACGAACGAGTCGGCCTGGTGGCGCAGGTAGCTCTCCACCTCGAACTCCGGCTCGGTGATCGTGTAGCGCAGGTCGTCGGCGAACTGCAGCCGTCGCCCGAACTTGTCGCTCAGCGCAGGTGCCGACAGGTACGTGACGTGGCCGACCATCCGCGCCACGCCCATTCCGGCGTCGGGGGTGCGGCTCGTGCCGTAGTAGCGCCCGCCCTGCCAGGCCGGATCGCGCATGATCGAGTCGCGCGCGATGGCGTTCCAGGCGACCCCTTGCGGGTGCAGCGCGTGTGTGCTGGCGATCGGGATGACGGCGTCGACCTGGTCGGGGAAGAGCACCGCCCACTCCAGCGCCTGCATCCCGCCGAGCGAGCCGCCGGCCACCGCCGCGAGCCGTTCGATGCCCAGGGCGTCCAGGAACGCGCGCTGCGTCCGTACCATGTCCGCGACCGTGATCACGGGAAAGTCGGGCCCGTACGGCCTGCCCGCAGCCGGGTCGATCGAGGACGGTCCCGTCGTCCCCCGGCAGCCGCCGAGCAGGTTCGTGGAGACGACGAAGA
Source organism: Nonomuraea sp. NPDC049784 (assembly GCF_040659615.1). Lineage (NCBI taxonomy): Bacteria > Bacillati > Actinomycetota > Actinomycetes > Streptosporangiales > Streptosporangiaceae > Nonomuraea > Nonomuraea sp. NPDC049784. The sequence continues at coordinate 13,731 of NZ_JBFAMX010000012.1, read as the reverse complement.
AGCGGTCGGTGTCGAACGCCTTGCCGGGGCCGATCATCCCGTCCCACCAGCCGAGCCCCTTGCCGCGCGCGCCGTCGCGGTCCTCGGCCCCGAACCCGTCGCGGGTGCTCTCCCCGGACGGCGCCCTGGAAAGGCCCGCCGCGTGGGCGTCGCCGCTGAGCGCGTGGCACACCAGGATGACGTTGTCACGCCGGGGCGAGAGGGCGCCGTAGGTTTCGTACGCCACCCGGACCGGGTGCAACTCCCGGCCGCAGTCGAGGCGCACCGGCTCAGGCAGGTCGAGGTACCGGGTCTCCACGACGCCGACGCTGCCGGCCGCGAGCGTTGTGGCTGGCTGCGACATGGGACTTATGGTAGCCGCCACGCCCGGTATATGGTCAAATACCTACCGGAAATACGGGAGACAGGGGCGAAAGCATGACCACAGTCGCGAACGGTGTGAACGTGCAGGCGCTGCTCGACGCGCGCGAGGTGCTGAAGGGCGCGCCCGAGGCCGCCCAGTTCGTCTGGCGGGCCTCCTCCACGTGGCGGAACGGCGTGCACAGCACCACGACCGTCAAGGAGTTCTTCGGTCTCGGGGAGGAGCGCAGCCACAAGACGGAAGCGGTGTTCGACGCCGACCACCCCGAAGTGTTCGCGGCGGAGGACAACGGGATCACGCCGATCGAGTACCTGCTCGTCGGCCTGGCGAGCTGCCTGACGGCCGGGGTGGCGTCCGTCGCGCAGAACCGCGGCATCCAGCTCCGCTCGGTCGAGGCGACCCTAGAGGGCAAGCACGACATCCGCGGCATTCTCGGCGCCGACGCCGACGTACGCAACGGCTTCAGCGACATCAAGGTGACGTTCCACATCGACGCGGACGCCTCCAAGCAGGACATCGAGGCGCTGGTGGCCCAGTCCCAGAAGCGCTCGGCCGTGTTCGACGCCCTGACGAACCCGACGAACGTCACCGTCGACGTCGCCTGAGCCCGGGAAGGCCGAGCCATCATCGAGCACGTCACGACCGTCGTCATCGGCGCCGGGCACGCCGGCCTCGCCGCGAGCCACTTCCTGCGCGAACGGTCCATCGATCACCTCGTGATCGAGCGCGGCGAGGTGGCGAACTCCTGGCGGCGCGAACGCTGGGACTCCTTCCGGCTGCTCACCCCCAACTGGCAGAGCCGCCTGCCGGGTCTCGCCTACGAAGGCCCGGATCCCGACGGCTACCTGACCGCGAAGGAAGTGACGCAGTTCATCGAGGGCTTCGCCGCGCTCTCCCGGGCTCCCGTCAGGGCCGGCACGAACGTCACGTCCGTACGGCGCGTCGATGGCGGATATCACGTGACGACGAGCCGCGGCGAGATCGGCTGCCGGGCGGTGGTCATCGCGAGTGGCGCCTGCAACCGGCCGGTGGTGCCACCGTTCAGCGAAGCGGTGCCGCCGTCCGTGGAGCAACTGACGCCCTTCGACTACCGCGAGCCCGGCCGGCTCCCCGACGGCGGCGTGCTGGTCGTGGGCGCGTCGGCGACCGGTGTGCAACTGGCGGCCGAGCTGCGGCGGTCGGGGCGGCCGGTCATCCTCTCGGTGGGGGAGCACGTGCGGCTGCCCCGCCTCTATCGCGGGCGCGACGTGCTGTGGTGGATGGACGCCTCGGGCGTGTGGGACCAGCGGTACGACGAGGTCGAGGATCTCACGCGGGCCCGGCGGCTGCCCTCGCCCCAGCTCGTCGGGACCCCCGAGCGCATGACGCTCGATCTCAACGCGCTCACCTCGATGGGCGTCGAGTTGGTGGGCCGCTGGGCGGCCGTACGCGATGGACGGGCGCTGTTCTCCGGTGGTCTGCGGAACGTGTTCTCGCTCGCGGACCTCAAGATGGAACGCCTGCTGGACACGTTCGACGCCTGGGCTCGTACGCGCGACCTCGAGATCGGCCCACCCGAACGCTTCACGCCGACCCGGGTGCCCGAGTCGGCGCGCCTGCAGCTCGACCTGCGGGGCGGCGAGATCCGCACGATCGTGTGGGCGACCGGTTTCCGTCCTGACTACGGGTGGCTCCACGTGCCCGTGGTCGATGAGAAGGGGCGGCTGCGCCACCACGGCGGTGTCGTGGACGGCCCCGGACTGTACGTGCTGGGGCTGCCCCTGCTGCGGCGGCGCAGGTCCACGTTCATCCACGGCATCGAGGCCGACGCGCGCGAGGTGATCGACCACCTCGCCGGGTACCTGGCCGTACGGCGGTGAACGTCGCGATCACGCGGGATGCCAGCCGAGTTCGGGCCCCAGCCTGGTGGCGATGTCGGTGAGGATCTGCACGTAGTCCTCGTGGTCGAAGGTGAACGGCAGCGCGAACGCGACCTCGTCGATCTCCCGGAAAGCGGCGTGCGCGTACAGTTGCTCGGCGATCTCGGCGGAGCTGCCGACGAGGTCGGGCGCGAACATCATGCGGGCCGGACCCTGCGGCGTGGCGGTGCGGGGCAGGCGCTTGCCGGCGTACTCCTTGTACTTGGCCCGCTGCTCCGGCGTGGCCGAGTCCGTGGGGATGACGACCAGACCCTGCGAGACTCGGGCCCGCTCGCCGTCCGGGTGGTGGGCGCGGAACTCCCGTACGTGCGAAAGCTGGATCTGCGCGAAGTTCTCCGATTCCTCCGCCTTGACCACGCTGCTGGTCAGGAAGTTCATGCCGTGCTCGCCCGCCCATCGGGCCGAGCGCAGGCTGGCGCCGCCGTACCACATGCGGGCACCCAGGCCGGGCGAGTGGGGCTGCACCCGGTCGGAGAAGACCTCGAACCCCTCCGTCCCCCTGAAGGCGGTGGCCGGCTCGCCGCGGACGAAGGACAGCAGCCGGCGCACCCGCTCGTAACTGAAGTCCTCCAGGTCGGCGGTGCCGGGGTGGAGCGCGTCCTTGATCTGGTCGTAGTGGAGCGGCGGGCCGACACTGACGCCCGGGTTGAGCCGGCCGCCGGACAGGACGTCCACTGTGGTCAGGTCCTCGGCCAACCGCAGCGGGTTCTCCCAGCCGAGGGGGATGACCGCCGTACCCAGCTCGATGCGGGTGGTGCGCTGGGAGGCCGCCGCCAGGACGGCGACGGGGGAGGAGATGCCGTACTGCAGGTGGCGGTGCCGCACCCACGCGCTGTCGAAGCCGAGCCGCTCGCCCAGCTCGATGATCTGCAGCGTCGACTCGTGTCCCGGGCGCGGGTCGTCCCCGTCGAACAGCCCGATGGTCAGGAAACCCAGTTTGCGCAGGGGTCGCGTGGGCAGCGGCACGGCGCTTCCTCTCTCCTCAATCGCGAGCGGATCGGACGTTACTACACCGAGCAGGAGAAGCCTGCCGACTGGGTGCTGGACCGCCTGGCGTGGCGGATCGCGGACAAGGGCGGCCTCGACGGCCGGCACACCATCCGCGATTCGTTCCATCGGCAGGGCTTTCCTCTCGCCTGACCCACCGGCCCGACGGGCTCTTCCTCGACTTCCTGTCCTCGCCGTACGGCGCGCAGATCCCCAGGAAGTCTCTGAGGACCTCGGCTTTGATCCCGCCACGGGCACTCCGGCCGGTGCCTACGCCGTCAGCGTGGGCACCTGACGGTCCGGGCGCCCGCGCCACCGCGCGGGCGTCCATCCGTCAGATTCCGGCAGTGATCTTCTGCAGCAGGTGCGGTCCGCGCTCGGCCCCCTCGCGGTCGCGCCTGGCCACCTCCTCCCTGACGATGGGGATGACGTGGCGGCCGAAGTCGATGGCGTCGCCGAGCAGGTCGTAGCCCCGGGCGGAGACGATGTCCACGCCCAGGTCGTAGTAGTCGAGCAACGCCTTGGCCACGGTCTCGGGGGTGCCCACCAGGGCGTTGGAGTTGCCCTCGCCGCCCGTGGCGGCGGAGGTGGGCGTCCACAGAGCCCGGTCGAAGCGCTCTCCCTTGGCGGCGATGGCGATCAGCCGCTGCGCGCCGGTGTTCTCCGGCCCGTCCGGCTGGTGCCCGCGCGGCGCCTGCCGTCCGCCCGCCCGCCGCGCCCGGATGGACTCGACCGTGCGCCGCGCCTTCTCCCAGGCCAGTTCCTCCGTGGGGGCGATGATCGGGCGGAAGGCCGCCTGGATGCGCGGCCGGTCCGCCCGCCCGGCCGCTCGCGCCGCCGCCCATACCGACTCGATCTGCTGGGCGGTGTCCGCCAGGGGCTCGCCCCACAGGCAGTAGATGTCCGCCTCCGCGCCGCCGGCGGCGTACGCGGCGGGCGAGGAGCCGCCGAAGGAGACCCCGGGACGCGGTTTCTGCACCGGGAAAATGTCGCTGACGTAGTCGTGGAATCGGTAGTGCTCGCCCTCGTGGTCGAACGGCTTCTTGCTGGTCCACACCTTCTTGACGATCTGGATGTACTCCCTGGTCCGGCTGTAGCGCTGGTCCTTGGTCAGCGTGTCGCCCTCGCGGCGCTGCTCGTGGTCGTTGCCGCCGGTGATGAAGTGGATGGTCAGCCGCCCGTCGCTGATGTGGTCCAGCGTCGCGAACGAGCGCGCGGCATAGGTCGGGTACGACACGTTCGGCCGGTGCGCGAGCAGGATCTGCAGCCGCTCCACCTTCGCCGCCAGCCAGCCCGCGGCCGGCGTGGGGATCGGTGTGTCCGATCCGTAGGCGAACAGGACCCGGTCCCAGCCGTGGTCCTCGTGCGCGCGGGCGAGTTTGAGCGTGTAGTCCTTGTCAAAGGAGAGCCCGGAACGGGCGGTAATCTCCGAGGCGTTGTTTGTGTAGGCGATGCCGAGAAACTCCACGGGCATGTGAGCGTCCTTATCGGAGAGCGGATCGATGGCGGGCGTGTGCGGCCGCGAGCACGCCGCCGACTTCGGCCGTGCTGATGACCATCGCCATGTTGGCCTGCGAGGTCCGCCCGCCCGTGACCTCGTCCACGGCTCGCATGAGGTATTTGGTGATCGCGTTGCCCTTGACGCCGTCCCGCTCGGCGGCGGCCAGCGCCGCGCGCACGGCGGTCTCGGCCACCGCGGAGTCCACGGCGTCCTCGGGGCGGGGCGGGGTGGTGATGACGACGGCGCCGCGACTGCCCGCCGCCCAATGGTTCTCGACAACGCGGGCGACGGCAGGCCATGCGTGATCACGTTCGACTCCAGCGCGACCACCGCGCGCCCCTCGGCCAGCGCCTGGGCCATCTCCTCGGCGACCACCAGGGGGATGCCGCTCAACCGCGGTACTCCGGAGCCTTGATCAGCAGATCCGGGCGGCCGGCTATCCGCGGCTCGTACACCGCGGCGGTCCAGTCACCGGGGTCCACCGGTTCGAGCGCGATGGACACGGCTCCCTCGTAGGTGCCGAACTGTTCCACGACCACCGCGGTCAGCGCGTCCGCCAGGCGTCGCTTCTGCTCCGGGGCGAGGTCGAGGGGGAAGTGCTGGATGGCGACGTGCGGCATCACGACTCCTTCGTGCTCGTGCGGATGGCGCGGGCGAGCTCGGCCACGCCGGGCTCCTTGAGCGCGCCGTAGTGATCGGCGACCAGCTCGAACACCTTCCCGTCGATGTGCGGCTGCTCGTCGCCGGCGGCCCTGATGACGGTCACCGGCGCGGTGAGCCCTTGAACAGGCGCTGATAGTGCCGAACTCCGCGGGAGACCAGCTCGCCGTCCGGTGCTGCGGCCAGCAGGTCGCCGAAGGCCCGTTCGAGCGGGAGCCCGATCGTGGCGCGGATGACCGCGGGCCGGGGTGCGGCGACGCCCAGCGCGCCGAACGCCGCGGTGAAGGTCTCGACGATCGCGCGTGGGGTGTCGACGAGCGTTCCGTCGAGATCGAACACGGTCAGGTGACTCATGACATCCTCTCCGGCTGCTGGAGCTTCAAGGTAGGAAGAGATTTGCCATAAATCAAGTGGGTTATATGGGAATCCCATAACCAACTAAACAAGTAGGTCTTGACGGCTTTTGGGAGCTGTGTTGAGCTGGGGGCGGCTGACGGACGTGAGAAAGGCCTCGGCTCATGCTTGTGGAGTTCCTTGGTATCGATGGAACCGGCGACGGTTCGGGCTCGCCGAATCGGGTCGCGGCATGACCGCACCCACCTTCCCCGCTGCCCCTGACGGGTTCCGTCCCTTACCGGTCGCGGAGAGGGGCGTCGGCTTCGACGCGCTGAACGACCCGGTGCGGGCCTCGCTGCTCGGGGCGCACGCACACCTCGCCGAACAGCGCGGCCGGGTGCTGCGCTACCCACTCGACGTCTCCCCGTTCCTGTCGATGCCGCACGACCCGGGCCCCGCCGACTGGGAGGACGTGGCGGCATTGGCGGGTGAGGGCGGCGACGTGCCGCTGACCGGTCCGGCAGCGGTGCCGCCGACCGGCTGGGAAGAGGCGAAGAACGTCCCCGGAGTCCAGCTCACCGGCGAACGCGTCGCCGGGACGCACGACGCAGGCGTGGTGCGGCTGGGGCCGGCGGACGTGCCGAGGATGCTGGACCTCGTCGAGCGGACCAAGCCGGGTCCGTTCCTGCCGCGGACCATCGAGCTGGGCGTCTACCTCGGGATCCGGCGCGGCGGTGCGTTGGTGGCCATGGCCGGGGAGCGGCTGCATCCGCCGGGCTGGACCGAGATCAGCGCCGTCTGCACCGACCCCGCCCACCGGGGCCGGGGGCTGGCGACCCGGCTGGTGCTCGCGGTCGCCGCGGGCATCTGAGACCGCGGCGAGACGCCGTTCCTGCACGCGTCCGCCGCCAACGCGCTGGCCCGCCCGGCGTTCGAACGCTTCCGCCGGCAACCCGTCGCCGCGAGCAACGGCTTCCCCTACGACAGCTTGGAGGACTTCGTCGCCCGCGGTTCGGCGCTGATCGGCAGCCCCGCGCAGATCACCGACAAGCTGCTCGCCCTGCACGCCGACTTCGGCAACGACCTGTTCGGCGTCGGCTTCGAGGGCTTCTTCTTCACCGACGCCGCCACCACACGGGGCCACCTGGAGTGCTTCTTCGCCGAGGTGGTGCCGGTCATCCGCGCCGAGCTGCGCTGACCTGCGGGCTCAGGCCCGCCACCGCGAGCCGGAACAGCCGCTCCGCCCGGGCGGCGGGATCGGGATGGTGCTCAGTCGCGAGGACGATCCCGACGATCAGCGCGATCAGGTCGGCGACGGTGACGCCTTCCGCCACCACGCCGTCCCGCACGGCACGGCGCAGCAGCGGATCGCCCGCCTTCTCCACCATCGCCGAGCAGGTGTTCTCATGCACCGAGCCGGGCTCGGCTCCCTCGTAGGACAGGGCCGCCGCCAGCCCTCGCGCCGCGACGCAGTAGGCGACGACGTCACCGAGCCAGCTCAGGAGCGCCACGCGGCTGTCGCCCTCGCCCGCCAGCTCGTTCGCGCGGGCGCACAGGGACTCGATCCGCTGGTGGGAGACCGCCTCCAGCAGTGCGCGGCGGGTGGGGAAGTGGCGGCGCACGGTGGCCGAGCCCACCCCCGCCACGCGGGCGATCTGCTCCAGGGAGGCTCCGGCGCCGTGCGTGGCGACCTCCTCCTCGGCCACGGCGAGGATGCGGGCGTAGTTGCGCCGGGCGTCCGCGCGCTGGCGGTCGGGCATGGCGTCATCTCCAGTGTTGCTAAGTGGCGGGCCCCGCCGTATCGTATCGCACAGAAAACGGCGGGCCCCGCCGTTTATTGCCCTAGGGAGCATCATGCCCGCACCATCCGCGCCCGTCCTGGTCATCGGCGCCACCGGCAGACAGGGCGGGGCCACCGCCCGCGCCCTGCGCGCGGCCGACGTCCCCATCCGCGCCCTGGTCCGCGACCCGGCCACCGACCGGGCCAGAGCCGTCGAAGCGCTCGGCGCCGAACTCGTCACCGGCGACCTCCACGACCGCGAATCGGTGATCCGGGCCGCCAAGGACGCCCGCGCCGTCTTCTCCGTGCAGATGGCCCCTCTGACCACCGGCGGCTTCGACTTCGACGATGAGGTGGCCCAGGCCGTCAACCTCATCGAAGGCGCGAAGGCCGCGGGAGTGCCGCAGTTCGTGCACACGTCCACCAGCGGCGCCGGCCGCCACACCGAGGCCCCCGGCCGGGAGGTGGTGGCGGCCCCGCTGAACGCCAAGGCCGCGATCGAGGAGCGCGTCCGCATGGCCGGCTTTCCCCACTGGACGATCCTCAAGCCGGCCTTCTTCATGGACAACTTCCTGCCGTCCATGGCGTTCCTGTTCCCGCGCGGCGTCGCGGGCGGCCTGGTGAGCGTGATAAAGCCGCAGACCCGCCTGTCCCTCGTCGCTACCGACGACATCGGCAGGGCGGCCGCCGCGGCCATCGCCACGCCGGAGCGCTTCGACGGGGTCGAACTGGAGCTGGCGAGCGACTATCTGCCGATGACGGAGATCGCCGGAATCCTCTCCCGCGCGCTGGGTACGCCCCTGTCCGCGCCGGACATGACCGAGGAGCAGGCACTCGCCGCCGGCATGCCGGCGATGGGCAGCTCGCACGAGTGGCTGAACGTGGCCGGCCAGCCGGCCCGGCCCCAGTACGCCAGGGACCTCGGCCTCACGCTGACCAGCTTCGAGGAATGGGCGCGGCAGCACCTGCGGCCCGCGGCATGACCCACTGAGCGACAGTCGAGTGCCCGCATCGACACTGCGCCTGCCAGAAACTCCAGGCCCTGCCCACCCGCTCCGATGTCAACGGCCAAGTGCCACTTTTACATGGCCACGGACATCCGAAGCCATGATCTACATCGCCGTGATCCACCTCATGACCCGCGCCTCACGAGCGAGAACACCCCCCACATGGCGCGGCACCTGAACCCGGGACCAGACAGGATTGAACGCCCACTCAGATCGCGGTGAACCTGCCGTTCGCCGCGACCACGGTGCCCGTGATGCAACCTGGAGCGCGGCCCGGCGAGGAAGCAGAGCACCTCGGGCTGGATCACCCGGCCGAGTGGCTGAGCATGGGCGGGGTCATGTCCGCATGACGGACGCGAGGAGCGCCAGCTTGTCGGCACTGTCGGTGCCGGGGTCCGGGTGGAGGACGACGAGCGTCTGGCCTGTCGCGCCGGTGACGGCCAGTCTCTCCCGGTTCAGCCACAGGCCACCGATCTGGGGATGGTCGATGTGCTTGGGTGTGCCTTCGCACGTGTTCACGTCGTGGCGGGCCCAGAGCCTGCTGAAGCGAGGGCTGGCGAGGGAGAGCTCGCCGACGAGTTCGATGAATCGGGGGTCGTCCGTGTCGGTGCCGACGGATTCGCGGAAGCCGGCGACCATGCCCTGCGCGGCGTCCTCCCAGTCCGGGTAGAGGGCCTGCTCGGCGGGGTTGAGGAATACGTCCCGCAGGCGGTTGCCCCCCGCCACGAGTCGCGGCGACAGAGCGGTCGCCAGCGCGTTGGCGGCGAGGACGTCGAAGTAGCGGCCCTCCACGTACGCGGGGAGCGGAAGCGTGACGACGAGCTTGGCGACGCCCGGAGGGACGGTCTCCTTCCGGGGTCGCCGCCGTCGCCGCCGGGGTTTTCCGGCCCCGAGGCGTAGCAGGTAGGCCGTTGCGTCGTCGTCGAGCAGCAGCACGCGGGCGAGGGACTCGAGGACCTGCTCGGAGGGGTTGCGGTCGCGGCCCTGCTCCAGGCGCAGGTAGTAGTCGGCGCTGATGCCGGCGAGCATCGCGACCTCCTCCCGGCGCAGGCCCGGTACGCGCCGTACGCCCACGGAGGGGATGCCGGCCTGTTCAGGAGTGACGAGCTCCCGGCGGGCGCGTACATAATCGCCCAGAAGGTTGGATTCGTCGCTCATGTCCCCACTGTAATTCGCACGCCTTCGTGCGTGCCTGGTCCTGTCACCCCCAGGATCGCGGGGGCTCTGGCTCCGTCAGCGGGTGAGCGGAAACCTCACTTCCAGGACGAACACCGGCGAAATCGGCCGGTGGTCCCTTCCGCTAGCAAGGAGCTACACCATGTCAACATTTTTGCTGGTACACGGGGCCTGGCACAGCGGGCAATGCTGGGAGCGGGTGGTCCCGTTGCTGGCATCGGCCGGGCATCGGGTGGTCGCGCCGTCGCTGACCGGCTACGGCGACAAGGCGCATCTGCTCGGCCCCGAGGTAGGGCTGGACACGCACGTCGACGACATCGTCAGGCTGATCACCGAGGAGGACCTCACCGACGTGATCCTGGTGGGCCACAGCTACGCCGGGCTGGTCATCTCGTCCGCCGCCAACCGGATCCCGGATCGGATCGCCCATCTGGTCTATCTCGACGCGATGGTCCCCGAGGACGGCGAGAGCGCGGTGGACGTGCAGCCCATGACCCAGGCCCTCATCGACCGCGCCGCGGAGTCCGAGATCGGCTGGCGGATCCCGCCGATGCCCGAGCTGCCGCCGCCCCTGGGCTTGTTCGGGGTCACCGACCCGGCGGACGTGGCGTGGCTGCGGGCGATGCTGTCGGATCAGCCGGTGCTCTGCCTCCGGCAACCGGTCCGGCTGGACAACCCGGCCGTGCGCACGATTCCGCGGACGCACATTCACTGCGTCGCCGGCGTACCGGAGGGCATCAAGCGGCGGCCAGTCCCAGCGATTCAGCCCAACGGCAGCCCGGCACAGGTGTGGGAACTGCAGACGGGACACGACTGCATGATCACCATGCCGGCTGAGCTCACCGAACTGCTGCTCAAGCTCGGCTGACTCGGGGGTCTACTGGAACGGAATCCGGCGTTGCAGAGGTTCCGCTGATCAGCGAGCCGCCGCTCTCCCTCTGCCGAACGCGGCTCGCGCCGGATTCCGTTCGAATTCACTCACCGGAGGCAGGCGCGGTAGCCGGCGAGGGAACGTTGTGCCGGTAGCGGGCAGTGATCGCCGATCCTCGGCGATGGACACGGATCGTGGCCATGAGTCAGGTGTCGACGGGCGCGGCCGCCACGGCGGCAGCACGTCGTCGATGACCAGCGCGGCGCGGCCGTTGCGCGCGACGTCGCGGAACTTCCTGGAACGGGCGAGATTGCGCCCGCCGATCTCGATGAGCGTGCCGGTCTCATCAAAGGACCAGCCGACGGGTACGACGTGCGGCATGCCGTCGGCGCCGACGGTGGCCAGGCGCCCCAGCAGCCGCTCGCCGCGCAGGTAGGCCAGCTCGCGTTCGCTGAAGATGCTCATGCCGTCACCGTCCGCAGGACACGCACGGCGTACGGTGAGACCGCGACCCCGAGGACCGCCACGCCTCCCGCCAGCCAGAACAGGACGGTGAAGGCCGAGTCGGGCACGGCCACGGCGCGTCCGCCGCTGCCGGAGGCGATCACGGCGGCGGCCAGCTGGCTGCCGACGACGCCGCCGACGGTGCGGGCGATGTTGTTGAGCCCGTTCGCAGTGCCGGTCCTGGCCGGTGGCACGATGTCGGCGATCAGCTTGGGCAGCGCCCCCATGACGAGCCCGGACCCCGCGCCGACCATCCCGTAGAACACGAGGTGATGCCAGTACGCGCCATGCTCCATGGCGATCAGCGCCGATCCCGCGGCCATCGCCAGGAACCCGATCGCCAGCGGCCAGCGGGAGCTGAACGCCTCCGAGATCCGGCCGACCGCCATGCCCGCCGGGATGATGGCCAGCATGCCGGGCAGCATCAGCAGGCCGGCGACCGTGACCGAGGCGCCGAAGCCGGCGCCGTCCGGGCCGGGCTGCTGCTGGGCGAACAGCGGGATCGCCACGTAGAAGAAGTACGACCCCGCGCCGAACAGCAGCGCGGCCAGGTGCGTGGCCAGCATCGGTCGGTCGGTCAGCTCTGCGACGTCGATGAGCGCGTCACTCCTGCGCCGCTCCAGGACCAGCAGGGCGGCCGCGAGCAGCACCCCGAGCGCGAATAGGCCGAGCACCGGCGCCGAGGACCAGCCCCACGAAGGGCCCTGGGTGAGGGCGAGCAGCACCGCGACCAGGCTGAGGCCGAGCAGCAGCGAGCCTGGCACGTCGAGCCCGCCGGAGGCGGCGCGTTCGCCGCGAGGTACCCATCGCGCGACCATGCCCAGGCTGATCAGCGCCAGCAGCGCGCCGAGGACGAACAGGTAGCGCCACGACAGCCGGTCGGCGAGCAGTCCGCCAACCACCAGCCCGGCTCCGGCCCCCGCGCCGACGATGCCGGACACCAGGCCCATCGCGGACGCCAGCCGTTGTCTGGGCAGCGCCTCTCGCAGGATCGCCATCGACAGCGGCACCACGGCCAGCGCCGCGCCTTGCACGATGCGGGCGGCGATGAGCTGGGCGATGTCCTGGGCGAGCGCGGCGCCGGCCATGCCTGCGGCGTACGCGGCGAGCACGCCGACCATCACGCGGCGCTTGCCGTATAGGTCGCCGAGTCGTCCGAGCAGCGGGGTGAGCACCGCGCTGGACAGCAGGAACGCGCTGAGGATCCAGGCCGACCAGGCCGGCGTGGTGCGCAGTTCGCGGGTGAGCAGGCCGAGTGCGGGCACCACGACCGTTTGCATCAGTGAGTAGCCGAAGACCGTCGTGACGAGCGCCGTCACGATCTGCCGGGGGGACGTCAGCATGGTCTCACCTCCACATTTAATTAGTACTACGAACAGTTCGCAGTACTAACAAGATAGTTTGGAGCGCGAACTGTTCGCAACTACACTCGGCGGCAGGAGGTGCGGATGGAGAGCGCGACGGACGCCGGGGCGCGGCCCGGGCCGGGCTTCGCCGCGGCGCTGGTGCGGATGTCACACCTCGTGCAGCACGTCTTCGCCGACGTCAGCCGCGAGCGCGATGTCACCCCACAGCAGGCGCAACTGCTATGCGTGCTGACGAGCGGCGACGGGGTCGGGATGACGGACCTCAGCAGGCTCCTGCACCTGGAGAAGCCGAGCCTCACCGGGCTGGTGGACCGGGCGGAGCGGCGCGGCTTGGTCCGCCGCGTGCGCGACGACGCCGACCGGCGCGCGTGCCGGGTCGAGCTGACGCCCGAGGGCGAGGACCTCGCCGTGCGGGTGCACGGGGAGATCGTCAACAGGCTGGAGGCGCTGGCCGCGGACCTGCCGGGCGAGGACAGGCTGCGGGTCGCCGACACCTTGACCATCCTGCTCGCGCAGACCCGCTAAACGGCGGCCTTTCGGGTCAGGAGAACCGGTGCGTCCCCTCGCGCTGAGGGCGAGGCCGGCAAGGCCGAGCGAGCCGTCCGCGAGGTCGCATTGCAGGCTGGGCCTCCGTACCTCAACTCCCAACGAGCCCAGGCTGCCCGCAGGTGACTCGACCTGGGCGATCGGATCGGTGGCTTCCGATTCTTGATCAGAGACTCGACCGGATCCTGATCATGAACGAACGCCACCTGCGCAAAGTCCTCGCCGAGTACGAGACCTACTTCAATATGCATCGTCCGCATCGATCCCTGAAGCAGGCCAGCCCTCTGCGGGAGCTACCCCCATTCGGTCGACGCCGACATCAATGTCTCCCGACGAGACCGCCTCGGCGGCCTCCTACATGAATACGCCCAGGTCGCATGAGGAGACACGATATTCGGCACCCACACGGTCGGCGCATCCATTCGCGCCACGCCGCGTCACCGCTGCGGCGTCTGCCGGCGGACGTCGAGCCGGCCGTGCCGCATTCGGCCTATCAAGCGGATGCGCAACGTCTCCGGTGTGCTGTCGTCGGCGTCCCTGCTGATCGCCAGCGTGCTGTGCCGCACCGACAGTTCGTTGGCGTCCACCGTCATGCCCGGCGCGAGGTCCAGTTCCACGTTGCCGCCGTTCACCCGTAGCTCGATGACCAGCTCGGGCGCGCTGCGCACGGCGCTGGTCAGGTCCAGCAGCACGTCGCACCACGCGGTGCGCAGCGC